>NZ_JBMLSD010000118.1:0-5746 GCF_049240685.1 Flectobacillus sp. | reverse complement strand
CCTAGTGCCTAAACACATAACTTAAATATCATTTTGCACGAATACTTAATGGCTTTCAGCGGCAGCTTTTGCGGCGGCTTCAATTTCTTCTTTGGTTTTCTTCTTGGTTCTTAACAATAAGAGTAAAGGAAAAATGGCGACAAAGAACAGGGAAACCACACGATAAGTATCCAGATAAGCCAAATAATAAGCCTGTTTGGCAACTAAACCCTCTAGCTGGGCATAAGCCATTTTGGTAGCGCCAAAATAATCACCAGTTTTTGAAGCAAAATTGGCAATACTCCCATTGAGTCTTTGAACAAACAAAGGGTTGTCCATTGTCATATTGGCCATCAAATCCGAACGGTGTTGTGCTGCTGCGCTAGTCACATAGTTATTGGCCAAAGCAATACCAAAGGCACCTCCTAGCTGTCTGATCATATTGGTAAGTGCAATACCTGCTGGATATTCCTTGGTTTGTAAACCTGCCACGGCTTGATTAATTAATGGCATCTGAAGCATAGCAACCCCCACAACTCGGCATACCTGCATCGGGAAAAAATCCCATTTGCCCATTTCTGGGGTAGCTGTACCACTGTAAAAACCAAAGAAAACAAATATGATGATACCAATTGCCATGTATGGAAGTGGAGAATCTCCCGCTGCCATTCGTCGTCCAATAACTGGGAATAAAACAACACCCAATAAGGTTGGAGCAATTAAGGATAGACCCGTTTCGAGTGGAGTAAAACCATTGATTCTTTGTACCATTACTGGATATACGAATACAGAAGTAAACAAACCAAGACCAGCTACGAAAGTAAAGATGGTTGAAAGACTAAACACTCTGTATCTGAAAATCTTTAGGTTTACTACAGGATGTTCGGTTGTAAGCTCACGCCACACAAAACCTACAAGTCCAATAACTGCCAATAAAGATAAAATTACGATAGTTCTAGATTCAAACCAGTCGTCAGATTCTCCCTTTTCTAGGACATATTGTAGAGAACCGATTCCGACCATGAGTAAGAAAATCCCTGGGTAATCAATTACAATTTGATTTTTCTTTTTACCCTCTCCTTCTTTTCTTTCTATATATAAAATTGTAAGAATAGTTGCAGCGATACAAATTGGAATATTTACAAAGAAGATATCTTGCCAAGTAAAATGTTCGACAATATATCCACCCAATGCAGGCCCTAAGGTTGGACCAAGGATGATACCCATCCCAAAAATACCCGAAGCAATTGGTCTATCTTTAGGTTCGAAGGCATCAAACAAAATTGCTTGTGAAGTTGAAAGCAAAGCTCCGCCTCCTACACCTTGGATAAATCTCCAAAACACTAATTCCCAAAGGCCATGAGAAGCCCCACAGAAATAGGAAGAAATTCCAAATAAAAGAATAGAACCCAAATAATAGGTTTTTCTACCGAAATAATCTCCCAAAAATCCCGTCATCGGGATAATGATTACGTTGGCTATGGCGTAAGAAGTTACGACCCAAGCCACGTCCTCGATTGTAGCCCCAAGCGAACCAGCCATCTGGTTGAGGGCTACGTTAACAATTGTGGTATCCAAAAGCTCCATCACTGCTGCAGAGATGGTGGTTAACACAATCATTGCTCTTGCTAATCCTTTAGCCGCCATAATGATTCAGTATTTTAGTCTCGAAACCAAAGCCGAGCAATTCAAGAAGTGTTGGATATTTCTCCAATCAGTGCCTTATCATTGGTAGTCAATATCTTCGGGAGGCATTGTTATACCTGATATCAAATGGCTGAAGAATTACCATCATAAATTGTGAGTCTATCTAAAACTCTACAATTGACAATAGCGCAATCCCTTGCTTATTTCTTCACCTCAATTTGTCTTTAGATAAGCAAAACCCTAAATCGTGATTACTCACAAAACTTATCTAAGCCTCCACTTCTTCTGACCAATTGCCCAGCTTTAATTCGAATTATTTTACAGGAACAGAAACTTCTAATGAAAGACCTGCACGTAAAATATCTTTGTTTTTAGCAATGTCTTCAATTTCAATTTTTACAGGAACTCTTTGTGTTACTTTAACAAAGTTGCCAGAAGCATTATCAGGAGGTAACAAAGAAGCCTTGGCTCCTGTCGACTCTGAAATTGAAACTATTTTTCCTTTTAATGGGCGGTTTGGATAGGCATCCAAAGTTAATTCGGTCTCATCTCCTACCTTCAAACGAGCGATTTGGTTTTCTTTGAAATTAGCGACTACCCAAAATTGTTGATCTTGAACTACCGTCATCAAAGTTTGCCCAGCTTGAATAAATTGACCAGCTTCCACCGTTTTCTTACCAATTCGTCCTTCAGAAGGAGCGTATACTTTTGCATAAGATAATTTTAACTCCTGCTGTGAAATTTTAACTTTTTTAACAGCCAAAGTAGCTTCTGCTTTGTGTAAAGCCGCTGTCAAAATGCCCATTTTAGACTTATTCGAAGCAATATCCTGTACAGCAGCATTGTATTGCGCAACTAATACATCGTAGTTCGAGCGAGAATCCTCTGCCTGCTTTTTGGTGATGGCATTGTCCGCAACCAAGGCATTATCACGATCCGCATCACGCTTGGCTTTGTCTCTACGAATGGCAGTAGCTTTGAGATTTGCCTCCATAGCCACTATACTCATTTTCAAATTTTGAATATTAGCTTTTGCATTTTCTACATCGGTTTCAGCCTGCAACAAGTCTGCCTTTAATTCGTCCAATGCTAGTTTTCCTTCTTCCGTATCAATCTCCACCAACAATTGATCTTTCTTTACCAAATCATAATCTTTTACCGAAATAGATTTTACATAACCCGATGTACGAGGTAATACAGGTACAAAATATGATTCGATTTGCGCATTATCAGTATCCTCGTGAGTCTGAGAATAATGATATTCTTTATATCCCAAAAATCCACCGACAGCCACTACTGTTAATAAAATTAACTTTGGCAATTGCTTTTTCATTGAACTCTGATTTTCCATAACTTTTATAATCTTAAATAATCATTGTAATAGTACTACTCGCTGTTTGCTTATAGTATCAATTCGTACAAATGGCCTATCAAATTTCTCCTTTGGATTGTGTCATCAATTGGTAAGAGATGAATATGTATAAGAAAAATTCAATTTGTGTGTGAATTGATATGACAAAGGTAAACTAAGTTTACTAAATTAGTCAAGTAAGTTGACAAATATTTTTTCATTTATTAACTTTGTAGAAGATTCATCGAAAAAACAGTCAATATTTCCTTGGATTATTCATCTTTTTGGTAAAATATACTTAAAACTACTACTGCAATTGTCTGCAACAATTTGTATTTTTGAGATTCTAAACCCAGAAGATGATATAAATAAAGTGTACCACAGCATAAACAGGGTATTGTTTTTGTACAAAATTGTGCCCTAAAATCATTATGACAGAAGATGATGTAATAAAGCTTAGAGAATTTAAGGCTAGTAAAAATCGCCTTATGGGGAGATTATTGAATCGTTCCTACAGATATATGTCTACCTTAGCAGTAAAATTTTTAACGGATAGAGGTTACACCAATTTTAGAGTAGGACAAATAGTTGCTCTCGTTAATATCGACGTAGAAGGAACCACAGTTAATAAGATTGCCCAAAAAGCAGGTATGACCAAACAAGGTATGAGCAAACTTATTAAAGAGTTGGTGGATGAAGGCTTTGTATATACCGAAAAGGACCCAAGCGACGCCAGAGCACTCATCGTAAAGTTAACCGATCTTGGTGTTAGATGTATTTTGGATTGGAAGGCTTGTACTGAATATATCGATCAAAACTTCGAGGAGGTGATTGGTGCCGAGCAATTGAATACGCTTAAAGATATTTTAAGGAATTTAGTCGATAAATATGAAGAAATGATTGAAACTGGAGAAGTACCTTGCGAACCCATCCCTTTGGCTTTTATCAAGAAATAAATATCAGTTTTGAAGCCAATGATTATCATTGATGAAATGATGCTATTTTCTGAAATTGCCTACCAAATACTATATTATAGCGTAAAGATGAAGCAATTATCCTTCTCAATACACTCGAATTAGGGAAATATCTTTATTTTTGCGCTTCTATTTTCCCCAAAGGTACTAACATCAAAAACATGGAAAACAAAATTTTCAAAACCTTACGTATAGTAAACACCCTTTTAATTGTAGTTGTGGCATGCTTTGTATTCACGTTACTTGCATTTGTTATGATGCCTAACCAAGCTGAAACAGCAGCAGCTGGTGGTTCTGGCTCTCAGAATCCTGTAACTCCGGTGGCAGCAGCATTGTCAGCAGAGGCTACAAAAGGTAAAGAAATCTTTACAAACAACTGCGCTTCTTGCCACGCCTCAACTGACGAAGTAGTAGTGGGACCTGGTTTGAAAGGTATTGAAACTCGCAGAGATGCCGCTTGGGTTGAAAAATGGGTACAAAATCCACAAAAAGTATTGGCTAGTGGAGACAAATACGCTAACGACCTTTTCAAGAAATTTAACGGTACTCAAATGACGGCTTTTCCTAATTTGGGGACTGAGGACATCAAAAACATTTTGGCTTACGTAAAAGAAAGTAATCCTTAAGTAGAATTGCTGAAATACGAGTTATCATTTGTAATCGTAAAAATTTTGTTATCAAAAATTTACGTTTGAAATTTATTCAATTTGAGTTTAGCCAACTACTTGAGTAAGTGAACGAAACTAGATTCAAGTTATGTGTGTAGGCATAAGGTAAAAAATGTTAAAATATTTTAATACCCTCAGAAATGCATTTTTTCAAAGCCTGATGCCAACACTTAGATTTTGTTTTGTGTACGAATTTAAGTGCTTTGCGTACTTTAAAAAGGCGTACTGATTTTGTAAATCAGCACGCCTTTTTTGTTTTTTTTGTAAAAAATATTGTAAAACTCACAAACCTTAAGTTTATTTTATATATTGTGTAAAAATAGTTTTTTCTAATAAATCCTATCAAGACAATGTTCAAATCACCCATTTACCCTATTTCTCCAAGTCTCACAAATGAGCTAATATGCTTGTCATTGACTACTTTACCTTTTGGTTGTTGTAAATTATCATAATCTCATAAAAGCACAGATACAGCTAAATTGACTGAGTTTTATTCTGCCTATGTATTTAAAAACTTCGACAGTAAAGGTCTTAGTAAATTTTCATTTTTAAATCAAACAATTTATTTTCTTCACTTAAACAAATTAGTATATGTTCAAAAATATCCTCAGTTTTGAAGGACGTATTCGACGTTTAGAATATGGTCTTAGTATCATTTTTTTTATTGTTGGTCTATTAATAAGTTCTTTTTTGTTAGGTTTACTTGGCTTTAGTTCCAATTTTTTGATTATTTTCACGCTTTTGCCATTATTGTATTTTAGAATTGCTCAGGCAGCCAAAAGATGTCATGATTTAGGTAACTCAGGTTGGTATCAGCTTATTCCGTTATATTCATTCTGGTTACTTCTTGCTGATGGTGAGCCTTACACCAACGAGTATGGAATTCCACCCAAAGCTTTAGAAGAAATTGATATAACAGAGCTAGGGAAACATTTAGAAAATGAAGAGGAAAATATTTAATGAGAATCTAGTAGATTTTTTTGACTTCAAGAGAGTGAGTATTTATAAAAATTTGTCCTCTTGTAGTCTAGACACAATGATTGCGCATTAATTCATTCATATCGAGCAATATAGCATCAAACATGAGTCATCCCTAATTTAGCGATTGAGTGATTGAGCGAATGAGT
>NZ_JBMLSD010000117.1:0-4935 GCF_049240685.1 Flectobacillus sp. | reverse complement strand
CTGTTAACCAGCCGTTTACACGTGTTAACGCTAGCGTTAACGAAGTAAAACATGGCGTTAACGCCGTTAACGAATACCAATATGAAGGCGAAGGACAGGATAAAAAACCACAAATTCAGACGCAAAGCTCGTTCGCTGTTAAGCTTCGTCTTGAAGAACTCGAAACACAGCTTCAGCAAGCACAACAGGAAGCAATTTATTATCGCAGTCGGTACGAAAAACTATCGCTTGTACAAGCTTCTCAACAGGAGAACACGGCAAGCTATCAGGCATTGTCCTTGAAGTTTGACGAACTACTCAAGGGCTTGGAATATGTCTTTGAAGTAGCAGCCGAACTTGCCAATGAACCTCATTTTATGTCGAGAGATTATACTCCAGAATACTTTGCTGAACTCTTAGAAAAACATGAAAGTACTAGCGGTAATTGACATAGATGATACCACTCATGCACCCTTGGAGGTATGCAAAATCTACGATGAAGGAGACACAGCGTTTTGGGATTCGTTCTTTCAAGAGGCACTGCATAACCTCCAATATCGTAATCAAATTTCAAAGACAGAAGAGTTTAACCAAGTCCATCTAAAGGCACTATTCGAGATGCTTATCAAGCAAGGAGTGCTCACTACTCAAGGGCTTCAGCTAGAACCTTTGATTATGCACTCAGTTGAAAAGCATTATGCCCAAACAAAGTTTAGATGGAGTTGGAGAAAGAAAAAAACGAAACAGTTGGAAGAAAAATACCTGCAAGCATCATCAGCTTTTCAATCACGTGTGAGAGAGAATATCTGGACAGCGACTATGCTTTGGGGAAAGAAGTTTGTCAAGAGTACACGAATCGGCAAAGCAATTATAGAGGCTTTCGAAAGACTAGACAAAAAATAAAATATCATGTTTGAGAATCTAAAAAAAACCTTCAATATGGGCAAAAGCGTGTTAGACTCTACACAACAATTTGCTCAAAATGTCAATAATATTACGCAAGGCCCTGGACTATTTGGTCTTGCGGGTACGCCACAACAAACTAACGAGATTGCTCAGCAAAACTATCCGTATCAGGAACAAGCATCTTACCCACAGGCAACCATTGCCCCTGTACAAGCTACCTTCGCTGCTCCCATCGAACAGGTGGAAAAGAACCTTCGACAAGAAGCAAAGATTAATGCTCGTAGGATTTGTTCCGTGCTACGCCAAAAGGGTGTAACCATGCGTGTACTGTTCACCATGGTGGTTAAGGATTTGGATGAAGAGAAAAAGCTTGAGGACTACGAAAAGGAAAACGACCTTGAAGAAATCGATGAAATCACGGATTTGCCTGACGAGATTAGAGTCGCTTTGCAAAACAAGATGAAACTTAAAGAGTTCACTAAGCTCACTACCAATATTGAAGAAGATTTACTGGAGCTTTTGGAGGATACTCTTTTCCAAAAGTACAGGCTCGAATACATGGCTGGTAAACATCAGATGATTTCGGAGATGGAGATTATCAGCATGTACACGACCATCATGACCACACCGATTTACGAGCTGGGTGCTGATATGTTGGTGGACAAGGCGCTCAAGTACAAAAAGCCAGCTTTGGAATATGGTAAGCAACTCTTAGAAAAATTTACCAACAAGAAAACCTAACATGGAGAAGCTTGGACAATTCATCGAACTCATTTTAACAAAACTTTTAAACTAAAACTATGTTTGGATTAAACCCAATAGCGCTTCAAGAAAAAGCAAAGGCCATTCAAGAGCATTGTATCAATATGGAAGTTTCTCATGAACACGAAAGCGGTGTTTTTGTGACAGTATCAGCCAACAGAATCAAAGGTTTGGCTTATGATGCTGAAAAACATTCAGCTGAGCAAGTCAAAGACGCCATCAATCAATGTTTTGAAAAATGGTCAAACGAAACAAGAGAATACTTCGAAACTAATATCGACACTATTTTAGAGTCAGTTCCAAAGGTATTCCGACAAGAACTCAAAAATCAGCTACTTGGTAGCTAATACCATCATGGATTATCATTTGTACAAGCGCATACAAGAAGCTTTGTCTAATAGTCCTCCTAATGCTGAACAACAAGCCTTCAACTGGCTTGTTGTGGGCGCTCAAAAAACCGCTAAGACCACAACAGTGCTCCAGCTTGCCTATATCATTCAAGCGATGGCCATGCAGAAGAAACTTATCAAAAAGGTGCTGATATATGACCCTATGTGGCATGAGTCTTTTGAGCCAGCAGGCATCAGAAAAGCCATAGGTTTCATTCACCCAAACTTTGTGCTACCAAACTATAAGGTCATTACGGTAGATGAAATTCAAAGCTATGGTGCTAGTAAGGAGGATTATTACTGCTGGGCTGTCGTAAGAGATAGAGGCAGTAGAGTCCAAGACTTTTGTCAGGAGGCTCTTACTGTCAAGAATGCCATCACCATACTCGACGATGTGGGCTCTCGTATAACTGGAAACGTAAGAAACTTTCCACAGTATATTGACCTCTTGGCGTACAATAGAATCAATTGTAACGATGTATTTCTTATCTATCATCAATACAAGTATGTACCGCCCTCATTTTGGCAGTATTTCCAAAGAGCCATTGTCAAACAGTCCAACGAACAGAAGTTTTCCGATGACATCTATCCTCGTGATTTGTATATCCAAGCACAAAAAGAGGTCACTTTGGAAAACAAAGAAAGGACTTTTCCTAACAAGATGAACTTGGCTTACAGGATACTTCTACCAAATGAAAATCTAATTTTCAAAGAGGACAATGGCTATTTTCTTGCAACTGACGAAACTGGCAACGAATACCTTCTCTTTCAAGACCAAATAATCGACTTATGAAAAAATTTGGATTCTACTTTTTTACGTTTTGTGTGTTGGTCATTGCAATTGGTCTAGGTGCTCTCTTGGGAGTCTATGTCTTTTTGAAGCTTATCAGCAAGAATGTCACGAAAAAAGACCTTGAGGATAGAGAAAATCAAATCATTCAAGAAGCTCAAAAAAAAAAGAACAAGCAGCACTCGAATCAAGCCCTTGGAGACTATTCCCGTACATCCACCACAACTAAGCTAGACGAAGTTTCGGAGGTTGCTCGCAAAATCAAAAACAAGGAATATGACCAAATCGGAATTCAAAGGGCTATTCTCAGGGAATTCAGAACACCATGTAATAGACGATTTAGAATCAATTATCTAGGCTATTTCTGGATTCCCCCTGAATTCCACGAAGACTGGCAGGATGTTGACATTTTAGAACAATCCGACTTCAACATTCATCAATTTATTAGGAACCTATACAAATAATCGTGTCACGCAAAGACCTAGTTTATCTTTCAACTCTCGCTAAGGAACATAATCTGCATCTTAGGTCCTACATGGATTTGATGGCGGTTTATGGTGATTATCTATTGCATGAATATCAACTAGATTTGAACGATTATAAAGGAAAATGTCTCCCTGCATGGGTTGTACATCTCTGTAGAGAACTCAATCCAACAGACTTTGAAATCAACTCTATGAAGGACGAAGGGAAGTTCTATGAATGGCTTGAATGGATTAGTAACATTAAAAATCGAAAGTATAAGAGCTAATACCATCGCACTTTTGCCAACTACATCGTATTCGAGTGAATTCGAACGTATTTCAGTAAAAACTAGCGTCAAGATTTAAACGAGTCCAACAACCTTTGTAACCTAAAGCAAACACGAATTCACTCTCATTTTTAAATTAATACATTGCAAAATGGCTTTAACTCTTAACAAAAAGCACCCTTCGACTGACATTAAGGAAGGAGAGCTAATTTTCACATCTACCGATATCTCTGATGCAGCGGTAAATTACCAAGTAGCAGCCCTTAAGGTAGCCAACATCACGGATCCTGTTGTCATTGTTTTTGACCCTCGTCCTCAATTCAACCCCTCGAAAAAGTGGTTCTTTCAATCGAAAGAATTCTTATCCATTTTGGGTGCAAGCGCAGAGATTGCTGGTAAGTTTGCTGATAAATCAGAAATTGGGGCACTTGAAAATACAGTAGTCGCTAACATCTTTGGTTCTTCTCAAGTCCTATTCACTGGTAGTAATGCAACGGC
The DNA here is from genome assembly GCF_049240685.1 of Flectobacillus sp. Classification (NCBI taxonomy): domain Bacteria; kingdom Pseudomonadati; phylum Bacteroidota; class Cytophagia; order Cytophagales; family Flectobacillaceae; genus Flectobacillus; species Flectobacillus sp. The sequence goes on along the minus strand of NZ_JBMLSD010000117.1, from coordinate 860 downwards.
AATTGGCGAAACTACCATCACTTCAGTCACAAAAATTTCAGATGCTTCGGGTGGTTCATCGGACTCAGGTTCTAGCAATGGTTCAGGTAGCAGTGGCTCTGGCTCAAGCAGCAATCCTGGCACTGCCAACGCTTCAACGGATGCAGCTACCAAAACTATCTTTGGTATGGCTTGGTACTGGGCAGCAGGCATTGGTGCTGTGATTATCGTTGGTGGTGTATATGTCGCTAAAAAACTATTTGGCGGAAAGAAAAAGAAACCTATCGACAAGTAGTAGCAAATTAAAGAGTCTGGAGGGTCAACAAAAGGACTCTCCAGCATTCTAAAAATGTTGACTTCCCACCCTTAAATCTTCACTTCACACTATGACTAAAGATGAAGTAAGGGAAACACTAAAAGAAGAAGCTAAGGAAAAAGCTTACACGTTCATTGACTTCGTAATTGGCGCAATTTTCTTGGCGCTCTTTGTAACCATCGTAGTTTTTGGTGTAAGAGGTTTTTCTAAGCTTTTTTCAAAACTTTTCCCCAAACTAAAAAAGGATGAATAGTATGAACTTTCTGGATTATCTCACCACCTTGACCACCGCCGACACTAGGCAGGCTCAAGGAAGGCTTGTGAAAGTCTCTGCTAACACTGCTTACGGATTATCATTCATTTTTTCGGATGCTAAACCAAGCGTAATTACCTATCCCAAAGGCGCTTTGTTAGGAAGGATTAGACAAACCACTACAGTAATAGATAAAACCACAAAGAAAACGGTTGCCTATACCGCAGTTGATTTGGACGAACCCTTACTTGTCGATTCAGTAAACCAAAAGTACCTAACCTACTTATGGTTCAAGCCAAGCGAACTTGAATT
>NZ_JBMLSD010000116.1:0-5731 GCF_049240685.1 Flectobacillus sp. | reverse complement strand
ATACTTGACCTGTACCCCATACACATGGGTCGTTTGGTGCTGGGTCGGTGTTGTCAAAATCACCATCGCCATCGCTATCACAAACATTAATTGTAACAGTTACAGCACCTGAAGCTGGACTAAAACAATTAGCAGTAGCATCATAATAGAATGCATAGTAAGTTCCTGCACCAACAGCACCCGGAGCACTTACAGCTGAGCCCGTATGAGCGACATTGGTATACCAAACAAGGTTTGAACCCGCTGGTGTTGTACTGGTGACAGCAGTATTCAAATTGGCAGTAGTAGATGGACAGACATTCGAAATAGCCGCTGTTGTACCACCTAATCCAGATAAAGTTGGAGCTGTAAAGCCAGCAGTCGTAGCAGAGCGTAGTACAACACTGTATACACGAGTAGTACCTACGTTTACACCTACGAGATTGGCTATAGAGAAACGAACCTCATTAAATGGCTTGGTTGTTTTGAATCCAATTACTTGACGAGTAGAACTCAAAAAGGTAAGTGAAATCAAACCTCCCGCATTGCTTTCTTGAGCAACACCATTCAAATAGGTTGTGATAGTAGCATTATTAAATAAACTAGCACCCAACAAAGTAGTGTTTTCAACATCATAACCAGCAAAAGTTCCTGCAGGATAAGTACTTACAGCATCTTTTACAGATATAGACCCACTACTGAGAATACCTGCAGTCAAGACAATGTCAGCATAGTTAGTGGTATTTGCATCTAATACATTTGTAGTATTATTAACAGCGCAAGCTACACAAGCAGCTCCACTGATACCCGTCAAGCTTCCATTCAAAACAGCAGGATAAGTAGGAGAATTAATGTAGGTATCATCACAAGTCAAAGCTGGACCTGCACAAAGTTTTTGTACGACCAAATTATATACATTCGTTGTACTAATTATACCTAGCAAATTGGTTATCTGAAACTGAACCTCATCAAAATCTTTAGTGGTAACAAAACCTACTAATTGATTTCCAATACCTGTTAATAGAGAAGAATTGACAGAAAGTAAAGTGCCAGTTGTAGAGCTTTCTTGTAATACACCAGCTTTATAGGTTCTAACAGTAATACCCGAAAGTAAATTAGCGTTAATCAAGCTGGTATTTGAAATATTAAATCCTGCAAATGTACCTGATGGGTAGGTTGTTAAAACATCTTTTACAGAAATCGACGATGTACTACCCAGTGAGGCAGCCATGGTAATAGTCGCAAAGTCTGAAGTACTTGACGAAATCAAGTTTTCAGAATTGTTGATTGAACATCCTACACAGGCAATCCCGGAAATACCTGTATTAGCCTCATTGATAATTACAGGATATGTAGGATTAGAAAGGATTGTTTGCGTGTTACAAGTTAGGGCCGTTGGAGCACAGAATTTTTCTATCACAGGGTAATAAACCTGTCCAGAAAACAAAGCACCGACTAATGTTGTATATACGATACGAATCTCATCAAACGGAGCTGATGTAACAAAACCTACTGTTGCTAAACCTGTACCATCTAGTAAGCTAGATTCGATACCAATTAAACTAGTAACAACATCTTTGCCTTCTACGAAAGTACCATTATTATATGTCTCGATTCTTACATTCGATGCTATACTACCGCTAATCAAGTTGGCTGAGCCAATTTTGAAACCTGCATAATAGCCCGCAGGATAAGTATCTGCGGCATCATTATCTTTGACAGCATAGGTAATGCTACATCCCAAACCCGTAATATTAAAACTTACATTGTTGGTTAAATCTGCATCTACTAAATTAGAATTACTACCTGAAATTAATGGCAAACAAAGGCCTCCTGTACTTCGATTAACCGCCAAATTTGTGTAAAGCGAGTTTGTCCATGGAGATTTGGTATTACAAGGCCCTCCGGTGGCACCCGTTCCAGAGCAAGATGATATAAATACATCTACAGAAGCCGAAGCGGCGCTATAACAACCAGTTGTAGCATTATAATAAAAGGCATAATACGTACCATTGGTGGCAGCAGCAGGTGTTGCATAAGCTGACCCTGTGTGGGAATCATTAGTAAACCAAACTAAAGTTGTACCCGATGGAGCAGTACCACTTAAAGCATTACTCAAATTAACAGTAAGCGTTGGACAAGCATTCGACAAAGACGATGAAGTCACTGTTGGCACTGCTATCGCTGGATCGCATGGATCCAACGGATTAGTCCCATTGGTCTTTTCTGTGGAGTTACTAATACCGTCACCATCACAGTCTGAAGTATTCCAACTTGAAGAAGGGGTTCTTGTTTGACTAGCAAGTACAAAAGAACAAGCATCAAGAGGGTCTGTTCCATCTACACCTTCCTGACCATCAGTTACTCCATCACCATCTGCATCATCAGACGATACTGAAATCGCAATGGAACAAGTTCCCGTAGCATTTGGAGAGGTAATTGTTAAGGTTCTAGTACCTATGGAGCCACTACCATCATAAGTTATAGGGATATCGACAAAAGTTGCTCCCTGAGCAATAGAAGTCGTAAATGGAGATGGAGTTGATACAATACCAGAACCAGCGATAGTTACAGTCAATGAAGTCTGTCCATTCACCGCATTGTTAATAGGAACACGCAAAGTAGAAGTTTGCCCAGTAGTACCGTTAGCATATAGAGGGGTACCAACTAATCCCGCTGAAGGAGATGAACAGTTAAATGAGAAGGTCGCAGGTACATTGGTTACTGTAGCACAAGAACCTAAGTCGCCAAAGTTTAATCCATTTATAGAACCAACGTAGGTAGAAACACCCGTGGAAGCGTTGATTCTCCACAAATCTGTATTGGAACCATTAATACGAGAGTAATAAAAAGAATCACCAAGATATGCCAAACCATTGCCCACTGCTTGTCCACCGTTAGGTCCATTACTCATAGTAGGAAACGAACCTGTTGCCGTAACTACTCTTGTGGCGGTCAAAGCCGTTGGATTAACACGATATAGATGAGCCGCACTATTTTCCATCAAAATACAATAAAGGTTTCCGCTGGCATCCACAGCTATGTCATTAAGCGTAGTTCCGTTAGTCCATGTTGCATCTCCTGTTATGGTACCTACTGTAGTGCCATCGCCCGAACCTGTCCACTTGGTTAAAACTTTCAAACCGATACCATAAACAATTCCTGTTGAAGGATCTGTACCTAAACCGATTGGAGAGGCTATTGTATTATTGGTAGTAGTCAACGAAGCTGTTGTGGTCTGAGCAGGTGCCGTAAAAATAGTACCACTACTTGCATTAACGGAAGTTACAAATCGGTTTTGACTCAAATTGTTAGGAATAGGGCCAAAAGCCATATTACCTTGATTTGTTTGATTACCTTGAGCCACTAGGGTAGTTGCCAAGGTCGATAAATCAATTCTATAAATTGAATGAGTGCCTGCAACAACCCCAAATAACTCATTACAGCTAGGGGCAGTTGTAGGCACAAAAACCTCACAAGAAGCTAAATCTAAACTAATGTTTGGTGCTGAGCCCAAAAACGAAGCAAGCTGAACATTGGTTTTTACAATACCTTGACCGGTATTAGGGTTAATTTCATAGATTCTCGCATTCACATACGTTGTCAGTAAAACAACATTTGTTACAATTTCTGTAGCATAAATTTTGTTATTGTAAAAGGCAATTCCTTGAAAATTTGAGGGAATACTCCCACTCAACTGAATTACCTGAGAAGCCACCTTGGTAGACAAGTTTACTGAATATAAATAACTTGAATTCCCGTTTTTAACAGGTACATACATTTTACCAGTATTATCAAAAAAAGCATCGTTTGAAACAGTTCCTCCTGTCCAAATAGCATCCCCCGTTACAGCCCCTAAGTCAGACGATGGTGAAGGATATACCTTTACCAGACGTTTATCAGAAGTCATTCCATACACATAACCAGCATTCGCACCTGTAGTGAGCGGATTCGTTGTCAAACCTCCCAGCGCATTCGGAAGTGTAATACCAGTACTAAAATTGTTTCTATACACAACAGATCCTGAAGTGGTTTCTGATGACATAAACACAGTTGAACTGAGGTTCAATGCATCTGGCCCAACGGCCAAGTTACTCTTCCCTACGGTCATGGTCGTGACTAATGTCTTTGACCCATCGAGTGCCGAGATAGAATAAACCTTTCCATCATAGCTGTTAAGCAAGAACAAATCTGTACAGTTTTGTCCTATAACAGGCGAAACAAGGAATACCAATGCAAACTGAAAACCTACGATGGCGAGTATCCTGTTCATGAGGATACCTCCCAAAAAGCTAAGGTATTCAGAGAATACATTCGATGCTCCAAACAATTTCCGCATGGCTTGGGAAAATGTAGTTGTTGAATTCATCTAATTACTTAGGGGTTAAATTGAATAAAAGGGTTCAATGAAATTGCATCCTTGGCTATAGGATACGATATTATAGACCTCAATAAATTGAGGTGCGGACAATTATAAAAACTTTATAATGTTCAATCTTTCAGAAGAAGAGAGAATAGAATTGCGTAGCGAAATATATGAGCAATCGGAATAGATATATTCCCGAAAAAATACGTGTTAAGTGGTTGTGAAGTCTTTATCATGGCGGATAATTATTTAGGAAAACTACAATTAACTACTAGGCTATAAGCATGAATCGTATACATGGCTAATTTAAAACGATAGAAAAAGCCATAAGTCACGTAATATTTAATACGAAACTCAATTTTTTTTACGATAAAGCTTAGAGACAACAAAGGCACTCTTGAATAATCACAATTAAGATTGATAATCAATGTCAGAAGATCATGACGGATAACTTAAGCGGGAAAACTTCTAACAAGAAACAATCTTTGAGCGTATTGAAGATATTGGCGAATTATAGTTTTGTATTTTCAATACTTTAGCGAATTACTTATTTTCCCTAGGAGCAAAAAGAATACCAAAAAAAATATTTGATAATAGACAATAAAAAAAAAGGAGAAAATACTTAAAATTACTTAGTAGAAATCTAAAAATAAAGAAGTCACGTACAATGAAAAGATTGAAACGGGGAGTAAATAAGGGCAAAAAACATGCCAAAAAATATAAATAATACACTAATTAATATAATCATTCTGTGATACCATAAATACACCTAAGTTAGTAAGTAATCTTGCAGAATAAGATTTAAGTTACGTGCTTAGGCATTAGGCAACAGGCACAAGGCAAAGAGTGTTAAAATGTTTTTTATTAACCACAGCCATGCTTTTTCCAAAGCCCACCTCTGAAAGCCGTTACCTGAAAGCCGAAAGCTCAAAGTTGAAGCCCTAAGCTCAAAAAAAATTATATTTTACACTGCGTACTAACTTAATAATCATAGATGAGCTTTTTTCCAAAGCCTACTGCTAAAAGCTGGTACCTGAAAGCCTCAAAACACAAAACTTAAATCGCTACGATGAAGTAATTGCACAAAATAGCGACAGGGCGTGTACGATGAGGCAATAGACTTTCGGTAAAATATATCTGTGCTTATTTAAAACTATTTACTCAGTTCCTGCGGCATAGAACCTTAATTAATAAGAATTAGGCAAATGCTAAATGATTAAGTTTTGCCTCCCCTTCGTATTTGATGAATAGGTCTGTTCTATACGGCAACAGCATAAAAAAACCCTCTTTAAGGTAAAGAAATCAGTTTTTTTACTTAATTGCATAAAATAAAAAAGCACTTATAATTTCTTATAAGTGCTTGACAATCAACGTGGACCAGCATGG
>NZ_JBMLSD010000115.1:7320-13337 GCF_049240685.1 Flectobacillus sp. | reverse complement strand
TAATCAATATATCTCTTCAAAATCGGGTCATAGCTATCAATACGACGGTCGCGCAAATAGGGCCATGTGCTTCTGTAATATTCTGTTTTAGCTAAATCTATTTCTTGAACATGCACTTCTTCGTTTTCGTGTGAGCCAAGATATAGCAATGAACCAAACGGATTTGCCACAAAACTTCCACCCCAAAACTGTTGGTCAGCTTCACGACCTACACGGTTTACAGATACCACGTGTACGCCATTGGCTACAGCATGCGAGCGTTGAATCGTCTGCCAAGCATTGTATTGCTCACGGTTGATATTTGGGTCGGTTTCGTTGGTATCCCAACCAATAGCAGTTGGATAGAACAACACCTCAGCGCCCATCAAGGCCGTAATACGAGATGCTTCTGGGTACCACTGATCCCAGCAAATCAAAATACCAATTTTAGCAAATTTGGTTTCAAATACTTTGTATCCTAAATCGCCTGGCGTAAAATAAAATTTCTCATAATACCCTGGGTCGTCTGGAATATGCATTTTACGGTATTTCCCTAAATACGTTCCGTCAGCATCCAAAACGGCCGTAGTGTTATGATATAATCCTGCGGCTCTTTTTTCAAATAATGAAGCGATGATTACTACGCCTAATTCTTTGGCAACAGCAGACAAAGTATCTGTTGATGGCCCAGGAATGGCCTCTGCTAATTTGAAGTTTTCGTGGTCTTCAACATCACAGAAATATAATGAAGTAAATAACTCTTGCAGACAAACAATCTGGGCTCCTTTAGCAGCTGCTTCACGAATACCCGAAATGGCCTTTTGCATATTGTCTGCCACGTTTTCAGAGCAAGACATCTGCACCAAACCAATATTTACCTTTTTCATGATGTATAATTTGTTTTAAATATTTTTTTCTCTAAACCTTTAAAATCTAAATCGTTTACACACTTAAAATGACCCAAAGGACATTTTTCATACCCAATTTTGGAACATGGTCTACATCCGATTTCTTTATTTTCGATAGCCACAAATGGTGTTTGATATGGATACATCCCAAACTCGGGAACTGTATTGCCCCAAATCGATACAACTTTCTTTTTTAGGGCCGCCGCCACGTGCATCATACCTGTATCGTGGCTAATTACCCAGAGCGATTGCTGTATCAGGGAGGCTGATTGGTTGAGGTTACAATTACCGCAGGTATTCAATATAGATTTACCTGATAATGCACTTGCTACCTGTTCTGCTTCTGGTTTGTCTTCGGGACCGCCAACTAAGATAATCGGATGTGATACTTCTTTGCATACTTCGATTATCTTTTTTACGGGTAGTTTTTTCGTTGCGTGTTGCCCTCCGATAGCATAAACCACAAACCCTTTACGATATTCCTCTGGAAGCCACTCAATAGGTAATTGGTCTTTTTCAGGAATAAAATAATCTAAGCCTTTGTTGTCATTCTTAATACCAAGTGTTGCTGTAGTGGCCAAATAGCGGTCTACGATGTGTACATCGGGCATTAAATTCTTTTTAAATTTGACTAAAATCCATTTTCTGAAATTGAGTTTGTCAAAACTAAAGGCTTTTACGCCTAACCTAAACTTAATAATTTGTGTTCGCAAATTGTGATGAAGGTCGATGACATAATCAAATTGCTCGGCTTTTAGTTCATCTACGAAAGTCGACAAAGAGCCATCCAATACATGGGTTTTATCCACATAAGGGTTGTTGTGTAGTAAAGACTGGTAGCTTTTTTTTGTCGCAAAATGTACTAGAGCATTGGGATACTGTTGTTTGATACAGCGAATCACAGGAGTTGTCAGTACAATATCGCCAATGGATGAAAAGCGAAGAATGAGGAATTTTGTCTGAGGCATGGTGGCCAGTGTTAATTTTTCGCAAAGATACACAAAATACTTTTTCGAAGCACTTTGCCTATGGTCAATGCCCAAAAACAATAATAGGCATCCCTCACTGGGGATGCCTATTAATAAGATTACCTAACCACTAATTGTTATTTAATGAGAACCTTTGAAAAGGTCTTATGAGACCAAGAAGATTACACATTGCAAATATCCATAATTAAATGATTAACCTCCAAACGGGGCTTTGTGATTGGTAGATTTGGCTTTATATATGGACGAATTGAACTTACAACTGGTTAGTTACTAAGCTTTTTCAATACATATTTTTCCTTACCTTTTCGTCCTTTTAGGCAATCTTTGGTATCGGGGTCTTGCTCTAGGCAATCAATATTATAAATAATCAAGTGGTTGTCCTTAAACTCAAAAATATAAGATTGGCCCGTCATAGCATCCCTAACTTTATTGAGTACAATGAGGTCAAACGGTAGTATTTTTTCAATAAAATCACATTTAGGGAAAAAATACTTAACACCAGAAAGCCCTGTTACAGTACCGTTAGCATTAAACTTTACGGGTTTCCCATTTAACTCATAGTTCCCCTCAAAAAGTATTTCCTCCAAACACATCGTAGGGTCGGTCGACTTGATTTTGACGAAAGACTCTTTTCCTATTTTTATTTTCTTATCAGCTTCCACAATGCTTATTGCGCCAATTTTTTCTTTTGGTTCTGTTCGCCATAATTCATAGCCATTGCCTACGGGTTTCAGAATAGTTTCTTCTCCTTCATGAAAATTCCAGCCCAGAAAGTGCCCACCTTTAAGTTGTTTCGTAAAAACAATATTACTCTGAAAATAACTAGAAAAAGCTTTCATAGGCGACTTGGTTTTCATGACGGTATTATAATACTTTTCATTTATCCACTGGCCAGCAAAAGGATTGGTTTGAGCAAAAAGATTTGGCGTTAGTCCAAATAGGAAAACGAAGATTTTGAAATAACGAAAGGTCATTTTTAGAAAAATTTTAGGGTTCAGTAGAAGCAAGTTAATGAATTATTACAAAAGTCAGCAAGAAAAGGGATAACTTTGCAGACCGAACGTAAACCTCTCAATTTATAAGGCTGAGGTTGGACGTGGATGATTGATTTTTGAAACCGAAAAAACAATGGCTGAACAGAAACAAGATACGGCATCTGCATTAAAAGACATTATTTCACATGCCAAAGAATATGGCTTTGTGTTTCCTTCTTCTGAGATTTATGACGGTCTACAAGCCGTATACGACTACGGTCAAAATGGTGTAGAGTTGAAAAACAACCTTAAAACTTTATGGTGGAAAGCAATGACTATGTTGAACGACAACGTAGTGGGTATAGATGCGTCCATCTTTATGCACCCTCTCACTTGGAAAGCTTCTGGGCACGTTGACTCTTTCAACGACCCAATGATTGATAACAAAGATTCGAAAAAACGCTACCGTGCCGACCAATTGTTGGAAGGCCGTGCCGAGGAATACGAAAAAGCTGGTACTCCAGAAAAAGGTAAAGCTTTGTTAGAAGCTATGGCAAAAGCCATGACCGACGACGATATGTCGGGCTTACGTCAGTTGATTATTGACGAAGATATCAAATGTCCTATTTCAGGTACTGGCAACTGGACTGAAGTTCGTCAGTTCAACTTGATGTTCTCTACGCAAGTAGGGGCTGTTTCCGAAGATGCATCATTGATTTACCTTCGCCCCGAAACTGCTCAGGGTATTTTTGTAAACTTCCTGAACGTGCAAAAGTCTGGTCGTATGAAAGTGCCATTTGGTATTGCCCAAATCGGTAAAGCTTTCCGTAACGAGATTGTAGCTCGTAACTTCATTTTCCGTATGCGTGAATTTGAACAAATGGAAATGCAATTTTTCTGTCGCCCTGGTACCGAAATGCAATGGTACAATGCTTGGAAAGAAACTCGTTTAAAATTCCACAAAGCTATTGGTTTGCCAGCAGAAAAGTTACGTTATCATGACCACGAAAAATTAGCTCACTATGCTAATGCCGCCGTGGATATTGAGTACGAATTTCCATTCGGTTTCAAGGAAATGGAAGGTATTCACTCTCGTACAGATTTTGACTTAAAATCTCACCAAGGACTTTCGAAGAAAAAACAACAATACTTCGATGCCGACTTGGACGATAACGGTAAACCTTACGGAAACTATATTCCTTACGTGGTAGAAACCTCGGTAGGAGCAGACCGTTTGTTCTTAGCAGTACTTTGTAATGCTTACACCAACGAAGTAGTAGGCGAAGGCGAAGCAGCAAAAGAAAGAACTTTCTTGAAGTTCCACCCATCTGTTGCGCCAATCAAGGCTGCTGTGTTACCATTGGTGAAAAAGGATGGTTTAGCAGAAAAAGCACAAGATATTTATCATTCATTAAAGCGTTCATTCAACGTAACTTATGATGATGGTGGAGCGATTGGTAAGCGTTATACTCGCCAAGATTTGGTAGGAACTCCATTCTGTATTGCAGTAGATTACCAAACTATGGAAGATAATACCGTAACGATTCGTCACCGTGATAGCATGGAGCAGGAGCGTGTAGCGATTGCTGACCTTCGTGAGAAAATCGGTTTTGCGGTTTCGATGGAAAGAGTTTTTGAGCAATTGTAAAAAAATCTTTTTCAAAGTATCAAAACGCCTAGTAAGTTCGCTTGCTAGGCGTTTTTGTTTAAATACTTTGGAAAAGAATTTTGGTTTATGTTTTTGAAATTGAAACTGCTTTTTCAAGAGTTTTTTAAGGTAAAATAAAACTCCCAAAAAAACTCTGTAACTTTATTTTATCAAACTATAAAACATTTTTAGCATGATTACAATCAATAATGAAGGGGAATATGAAAAAGCGTCGGAGCGTGCCGACGAAATCTATGGTGCCAAACCTGGCACACCAGAACACAAAGAATTACAGGAGCTCTTGAAAGCATTGAAAAAGTATGAAGATGATTTTGTGAAAATGTTGAAAGGTTTTAACTCCTAAATCACAGTTGTGCTCGAATCATTTTTTTACTCATGAAACAAACTTTCCTCTTTTTGATTTTTGTGTCGATGGCCTTGAACATATCTGCGCAAAAAAGACTTCGTGATTATGGCGTCAAAATTGGTGTTATGAAAACAGGTGCACTCAATGCCATCACCGATGTCAAGGGCGTGAGAGTAGGTCATACTACTATTCAGCAAGGAGATAGCATTAATACGGGTGTAACAGCCATTATTCCTGCCGAAGGAAATCTTTTTCAAAATAAAGTACCAGCAGCGATTTATATTGGTAATGGCTTTGGCAAACTGATGGGAATATCTCAGGTAAAGGAATTAGGTAATATTGAAACTCCAATTGTATTGACCAATACCTTGTCGATTGCTACCGCAGCTGATGCTATCATTGATTATTCGGTATCGCAAAAAGAAAATCAAAATTTACGTTCGATAAATGCCATTGTTGGTGAAACCAACGATAGTTATCTCAACGACATCGTAGGTCGTCATGTCAAAAAGCAACATGTACTTGCGGCGATAGAGAAGGCTAAAAATGGTGTTGTGGCCGAAGGCAATGTAGGTGCTGGAACAGGGACAGTTTGTTTTGGTTTTAAGGGAGGCATAGGTACAGCCTCCAGAGTATTGCCCAAAGCGTCGGGAGGATATACCGTTGGGGTGTTGGTACAAACCAATTTTGGAGGCGTATTACAAATTGATGGCGTACCCGTAGGAGTGGCATTGAACCAATATTTTCTTAATAATCAACTTAATGACCCTGCCGATGGTTCTTGTATGATTGTGGTGATTACTGATGCGCCCGTTACCGCTCGAAATTTAGAACGGATAGCCAAACGAGCCATGATGGGCTTGGCCAAAACGGGTGGAATTGCCTCCAATGGTAGCGGAGATTTTGTTATAGCCATATCCAATGCCGAGGGGCTCCGAGTTCCACACGAGTCTAAAGAAAAGTTACAGACGGTTCAAGAGTTGCGTAATGACGAAGTTTCTCCTTTATTTTTAGCAACGATTGAAGCTACAGAGGAGGCTATTCTTAATTCGCTTTTTGCTGCCAAAACCCTCAAAGGAAAAAATGGCACAATTCAGGCATTGCCCATTGATCAAACTATTAAGTTGTTGAAAGAGTATAAGAAAATTAATT
>NZ_JBMLSD010000115.1:0-7220 GCF_049240685.1 Flectobacillus sp. | reverse complement strand
ATGAAAAAAATAATCCTTCTTCTCTGCTTAGCCGTTGGTGCTAAAGCTCAAGTAAAAACACTTCCTTTTGATAAAAAGGTGCCTTTAGGTGTATCTGTAAAAGGAAAAGTATCAGATGCCATCAAGTGGCAAGATGCGACAGGCGAAAATATGGTTTTTTTGAGTGTTGAAAGGAAACAGGTTTCAGGAGTAGATACCCCCTCTGGAGATGCTCAAACTGCTAAAGTACATGCCTATCAGTACAACAAACAAGGAGATAAATACCAACTTGTATGGGAACTGAAAGATGGTGTAGACGAATGTCCATTGGATGTGGCTGCTACTTTTATTCCTAAATCGCTACAAGTTAGTGACCTAGACGCCAATCAAAAAGGAGAGGTGTCGTTTTTGTATAAAACAGCCTGCCGTGGCGATGTGAGTCCTGCTTCATTGAAATTATTGATTTATGAACAAAAAAATAAGTACATCCTTCGAGGCGATACCTATGTGAAAATGATAAAAGAAGGCGGTAAATACACCGTTGATAAGAGTTTTACGAATGCACCGAAAAGTTTTTTAGATTTTGCAAAAAAACAATGGAATAAGTTCAAAGTGGAAGAAAACTTTGAATAGAAATGTTGAGTTGCAATTGCGGATGTTTGATTGTAGATTTTGCTGTATAGGGTGAAAAAATTCCAACAAAGGCGAAAATTTACGTTCACAATTCATCATTCAAAACTCATCACTTAGATTTAATACTTCCTCTTCGTTTAAAACTATTGCTATGAAAAAAAACATCTCAACTATCTTACTGGCCACGCTTGCGTGCTGGCAAATAACTTACGCACAAACTCCCAAAACTGCCGAGGTATGGCTGACTCATGCCGACCAATCAAAACTGTTTGAGAAACAAGCGGAAACCTTTACTTTCAGTCCTCAATCGAGTACACTTCCTACGATTTTTGTGGATGAAAAACAGTCATTTCAATCAATGGATGGATTTGGCTTTACCTTAACGGGCGGTAGTGCCACCTTATTATGGCAAATGGATGCCGACAAACGTAAGGCTCTTTTGAAAGAATTATTTGCTTTTGATGGGAAAAACATCGGTATCAGCTATCTACGGGTGAGTATCGGTGCTTCCGATTTGAGTGACCACGTATTTACGTACAATGATTTGCCGACAGGACAAACTGACTTGAAAATTCAAAAATTTGATTTATCAGAAGAGAAAAAGGCACTCATTCCTGTTTTGAAGGAGATTTTGTCAATTAATCCCGCTATTAAGATTTTAGGGTCACCATGGACTCCTCCTGTCTGGATGAAAACCAATACTAACTCGAAAGGAGGGAGCCTTTTACCAAACTATTACGATGCCTATGCTTTATACTTTGTCAAATATATTCAAAGTATGAAAAAGGAAGGCATCCATATCGATGCTATCACGATTCAAAATGAGCCATTACATCCGGGTAATAATCCAAGCCTTTTGATGCAACCCGAAGAACAGGCCGCATTTATCAAGAAAAGTCTCGGGAAGGCGTTTAAATCTGCAAAAATTGCGACTAAAATTTGGTTGTATGACCACAATGCCGACCGTCCAGATTATCCAATTTCTATCTTAAATGACCCAGAAGTACGACAGTATGTAGACGGCTCGGCTTTTCACTTATACGGCGGAAGCGTAGAGAATATTCGTCAGGTACACGAAGCTCATCCAGATAAGAATCTCTATTTTACCGAACAATGGATTGGAGCACCCGGAAATTTTGCTGGAGATTTGGCATGGCATATCAAAACATTGATAATTGGAGCAACGCGCAATTGGTGCAAAACGGTCTTGGAATGGAATCTGGCCGCAGACCCACAACAAAACCCTCATACCGATGGTGGATGTACCGAATGCTTAGGGGCTTTGACGATTGATAAAAATGAAATTAAGCGCAATCCTGCCTATTATATCATTGCCCATGCTTCTAAATTGGTAAGACCAGGGGCAAGGCGAATTTCTTCAAATACTACCATGGATTTACAAAATGTGGCATTTAAGACCACTGATGGAAAAATTGTTCTTGTAGTTTTAAACGAAAGTAATAAACCTTCAACCTTCATGATAAGTCATCAGGGATTAAAATTACAACAAACCCTCAATGCAGGTGCAGTAGCCACCTACTGTTGGAAGTAGATTTCATGAAAAAAGGCAATAAATTACTTATGATTTGTATTATAGTCACTTAGTGATAAACGACTAAAAATTATTTTTTTTGAAAAAAAGTATAATTAAAGGACGAAAAAATACGTTGCAATTAGTACAGAATCTTTTAATTATGAAGATTTTGTACTAATTTGCAAAGAGTTACCTTTTAGAAGCCTTAATATTATGCTAAAAAAAATATTTCTGACCTGCATTCTCATTACTTCTGGTATAGCCTCCAAAGCACAACAAATTCGGAAAGATAGTACCGAAAATAGGTCTAGCTATCACCCCTTATCTATTGTCAATAATCTTTTAGATTTTGCCCATAACCACCTACATTTTAGGTACCGTTCAGGAGGAAGTTCTACTAGCGGTTTTGACTGTTCGGGATTTGTTCGATACTGTTTCAGGAATTTTGGGATGATGCTTCCTCATGGTAGTGCTGCCCAATCATTAATAGGCGACGAAATCGCCAAATCAGAGGCTCTTCCTGGAGATTTGATTTTCTTTAAAGGACATAATTCGGGTAGTAGCCGTGTTGGTCATGTTGGTATTATTACTGAAGTTGGAGATACCTATATCAAATTTATTCATTCTGCCTGGAACGGAGGCGTACGCTACGATTATCTTGAATCTGACTACTATCGCAGAAGGTTTATGGGGATAAAGCGTGTAGTTGGTTTTCTGGATATGGTTCCTCAGCGCAAAGGCCGTTCTTCCAAAAAATAAGGTACTTCTGTACCAAATTATATTGTCAAGCTTATCTAAGTTCTTTCGTTTGTTTGTAGGGGAGAGCCCCAATAATTGTCTATCAATATGTCGGTTCAATTTTAATCGTTAGACACCAGAAATCTATACCGCAATGAATCTCTTTATTCATTTACTTATCATCCTGCTCAATATTTACTCAATAGTATTTTTATTTTTATTGATACAAAAGATATTTTCAACTAAAAAAACAACACTTCACTTACTAATTACTTCACTGGTTGTTTTTATTTGTTTTACAGTATCGACTTTTTTCACTCCGAAGCAACGCCATTCATTATCCTCGGAAAAATCTATTCATCATGAATTCTCAATAGACCCTCTTTGTCAAGTAGAGCTTTTTGTAATTCCTACTGTTAGCGAAAGGGACAGCACGCTCATACTAACCTCGCATCTGAGTGGCGTAATAGCAGGCCTGCAATGGCAAGAAAATTCCATAGAAACGCTGCAAGCCAACTCAAATCTACATTATCAAGTAAAAGGAGAAGTAAAATATTTAATTTTAGGATTCCCGTTTCTTAGTAAAGACCAAATTTTCTCAGGAATGATTAAATTTGATGAACTAAAAAAATACAAGGAATCATCAACAAAATGGAATACTTCAACCAACAGCAATTCGCAGAACAACTTGATTCAGAAGATGTACTAAAAGATTTTCGTTCCCAATTTCATATTCCTATCCACAAAGGTCAGGAGCAAATCTATTTTTGTGGTAATTCATTGGGACTTCAACCCAAAAACACCTCTATTTATTTAGACCAAGAACTCGAAAAATGGCGCAATCTTGCCGTCGAAGGCTGGTTTACGGGTGATGATAATTGGATTAATTATCTGCAACATCTTAAAAACCCCTTGTCTAAAATCGTAGGAGCTAAGCCTTCTGAGGTGACAGTGATGAATAACCTTACGGTAAATTTACATTTGATGCTGACGAGTTTTTACCAGCCAACCCCTACTCGTTTCAAAATCCTGACCGAAGCAGGAGCTTTCCCTTCAGACCAATATGCCCTCGAAACGCATCTCAAAACAAGAGGCATCAATCCTGATGAAGCAATTATTGAAGTTTTCCCAAGAGAAAAGGAGCATATTTTTTTCACAGAAGATATAATTCAATTGATTCGTGAAAATAAAGATAGCTTGGCCATGGTGATGCTAGGCGGAATTAACTACTATAACGGACAAGTATTAGATATGCCTCTGATTACCCAAACTGCCCAAGCTCATGGGATTGTCGTAGGTTTTGATTTGGCTCATTGCGTGGGTAATATACCGCTTCAACTACATACATGGGGTGTCGATTTTGCGGTTTGGTGTTCGTACAAATATCTCAATTCGGGTATGGGAGGAGTATCAGGCTTATTTATTCATGAAAAACATCATGCCTCTAACCTACCCAGATTGGCAGGGTGGTGGGGCTATGACCAAGCTACCCGTTTTAAGATGGAAAAAGGTTTTGTGCCAATGCAAGGCGCAGATGGCTGGCAGCTGAGCACTCCCACAATTCTAGCCATGGCTTGTCATCGTGCAGCCCTCGAAATTACCGATGCGGCAGGCATACAAGCTTTACGAGCTAAAAGTATTAAGCTTTCTGGCTTTTTAAGGTTTATTTTGGAAAAATTTAATGAGCAAAATAATCATATTCTGAAAATCATTACCCCTATAGATACCCAACAAAATGGTTGTCAGATTTCTATTTTAGCAGAAAAAAATGGAAAAGAGCTCTTTAATCGATTAGTAGACCACCAAATTATCGGTGATTGGCGTGAGCCTAATGTCATTAGACTATCGCCTGTACCTTTGTACAATACTTTTACTGAAGTCTATAAAGTAGGAGTGGCATTAGGCGTATCATAGTGCTTTGTCCATTTTTATAAACAATCCATTAAAATTATGAAAAAACTTACTTTTGTTTTGAGTCTTTGCATTGCGAGTGTAAAGCTGATGGCGCAAGATCCTTGGATAGTAAAAGCTGATAATATTGACGCAAAGGGATATTATGGAGTTACGGTTGCCAATGGAATGATTGGAATAGTGTCGTCGCCTGAGCCTCTTCGAGTAAAGGAAGTGGTGCTAAATGGCGCTTTTGATACTTACGGTCGCGGACGTGTGTCTAATATTCTCAAAACGTTTGATTTTTCGAATATGGATTTAGAGGTTGATGGAAAAAAGGTCAGTAAAAATGATATCTCTTCCTATCAACAATCTCTTGATATGAGGAGCGCTATTTTTTCTACAAGTTTTGACTATCAAGGAAAAGTAATCGTAAAGTCATCTATGATGGCCTTGCGACACTTGCCTCATTCCATGATGATTGACATTGAGATTACGGCTCAAAAAGCGTGTGAAATAACCCCTTATAGCTTGATGTCTGCACCAGATATTTTACGAGATGTCAAAAATACTTTTCATTTGATAGACCGTCCACATGCGCAAATTCCATTATTAACTTCAGTTGCGAAATCTCCAACAGGAAAACATACACTCGCCGCATCCAATTCTTTTATTTTTGAAGAGCCAAGAGGGGCTGAGCCAAAGGTAATTCATGAGGAATGGGACTATGGTATGCACCGATTAAAGTTTACCAAAAAACTTGAAGCAGGTCAAACTTATCGTTTTAGCGTTGTTGGTTCTACTATTTCGACAGAACAAAACGTAGATCCACTAAATGAGGCAGAACGTTTGACGATTTATGCAGCTCTTGAAAAGCATGATCGTTTGTTGGCTCGTCACAAGGCTGCTTGGGATGAACTTTGGCAATCAGATATTCAGATAGAAGGTGATGATGAAGTGCAACGAGCAACACATTTTGCTTTATATCATTTGTATTCGTTTTGTCGTGAAGGACAAGCTTATAGTTTGTCTCCAATGGGTCTGTCAGGCTTGGGCTATAATGGTCATGTATTTTGGGATACAGAAGTATGGATGTTTCCTCCGATATTGTTATTGCATCCCGAAATGGCTAAATCATTGCTTGAATATCGTTTTCAACGAATGGAGGCTGCTCGAAACAATGCCAAAGTACATGGCTACAAAGGCGTCATGTTTCCATGGGAGTCTGATGACAAGGGACAGGAGTCTACCCCAGTTTGGGCTTTGACAGGCCCATTTCAGCACCATATTACAGCAGACGTTGGCTGGGCATTCTGGAAATATTATCAAGTAACGAAAGATAAAGAATGGCTCAAAACTCGTGGCTATCCTATGTTAAAAGAGGTAGCTGATTTTTGGGTAAGTCGTGCCGAAAAAGGTTCTGATGGCAAATACCATATTATCAACGTAGTTTGTGCTGATGAATGGGCTGAAAATGTGGACGACAATGCCTACACCAATGGAATGACGAAAGAAGTTCTTGAATTTGCGATAGATGCTGCTGACGAGTTGCACTTAGAGGCTAATCCAATGTGGGAGGAGGTGATGAAAAATCTAGTAATTTTGAAAGATGCCAATGGTGTGACCATGGAACATGCTACCTACAAAGGCGAAATTATCAAACAAACAGATGTAAATTTGTTATCGTATCCCATGCATCAAGTGAGCAATCCTGAGGATATCAAACGAGATTTACACTATTATGAAGCAAAAATGTCTCCTGATGGCCCCGCTATGTCTTGGGCTATTTTGTCGATTCTGTACGCACGATTAGGTGAGTCAGAGAAGGCTTATGAACTAATGGTAAAGAGTTATCAACCAAATGAGGTGCCTCCATTTAAGGTGTTGGCAGAAACGGCTGGTGGAGATAATCCTTATTTTGCCACAGGTGCTGGAGGTTTTCTTCAAACAATTATGAATGGTTTTGGAGGACTAGAGATTGAGGAAAATGGAATAGAACAAATAAAGCCCATAAAGCTTCCTAAACAATGGAAATCACTCACAATAAAAGGTGTTGGGCTTAATAAAAAAACATATATTGTAAAGTAAGTATTTGAGCAAAATTAGATCTAAGTACTCCGCTCTAGGCTATAAGTCGTAGGCATAAGGCAAGCACATTCTTTTGCTTACGGCTTTCAGCAATGGGTGGTATTTGGCAAAAATATATCTATCATTACTAAAAAACATTTTACCACTCTTTACCTTGTACCTGTTGCCTAGTGCCTAAATACATAACATCAATCTAATTTTGCACTCATACTTACTTATCTTTGTCCAAATACTACAAATTTTCAATTTCGTCTATTGAAAGACCAGTTAATTTTTGAATACTTAAAATGTCAAGCCCCATCGTCCTAGCTTGTCGAGCAATCTTTATCTGTTCTTCTCTTTTCCCCTCTTTTATTCC
>NZ_JBMLSD010000114.1:0-6128 GCF_049240685.1 Flectobacillus sp. | reverse complement strand
GCTGATAAAAAGAGTATTTACTGAAAAGAACACTATTTTGTGCAATTGGCAAGGCCAACCATAACATAAAGCATTGATAACTAAAACCTTACATTACAACTCATAATTCAGCACAAATACTTAACTCATCACTCTCCTTTATTTATTACCACTTATTTTCATTTTTTCTAATTCAACAACTAAACATTTTTTATGAAAAAACTTTCCTTTTATGCACTACTACTGGGTATTCTTCCAAGTATTGGTTACTCACAAAATGCTACAAAACGCAATTTGAAACCAAAAGATGTGTATCAAATCAAAACGGTTTCTGATGCCAAGATTTCACCTGATGGCGCTTGGGTATCTTATACATTAACCTCCGTAGATTCAGTTAAAAACAAAAGAAGCTCAGATGTTTGGATGGTAAGCTGGGATGGAAAAGAATCTATTCAGCTCACCAACTCTCCTGATGGCGAATCGCAAGCAAAGTGGAGTCCCGACAATAAATATATTTCGTTTGTATCTGCAAGAAATAGTTCAAACGGTAGCCAAATCTGGTTGCTCGACCGTCGTGGAGGTGAAGGCAAACAACTCACTACACTCAAAGGTGGTGATTTACAAGAATACGCATGGAGTCCAGACGGAAAAAAAATTGCCGTGGTTCTAGAAAGCAAAGCCGATACGTCAAAACCAAAAACGCCTAAGCCTATCGTGATTGACCGTTTTTTATTTAAAAAAGACGTAGAAGGCTATCGTGAAAGAACCTATTCAAATATTTACCTATTGGACGTTGTTACCAAAAAGATTGATACGCTAACCAAAGGAAACTATGAGGTAAGTTCGATTGCTTGGTCGCCTGATGGTACTAAAATCGCTTTTGTAAGTAATAGAACTCCAGACCCTGACCGCAATGAAAATACGGATATTTTTGTCATTGAAGCTAAATCCAAAAGTGAGGCGAAGCAATTAACCACTTGGACAGGTAGCGATAATGCCCCCGTATGGAGTCCAGATAGTAAAACCATTGCTTACCTACGCAGTTCTGCCTCTGAGGACTATATTATGTATGACCATTCGGTGTTATGTACCATAAATGCCAATGGTGGTGAGCCGACTTTATTAAGCAAAAATCTGGATAGACCTGTTAACACACCAAGATGGGCTAAGGATGGCCAATCTATCTATGCTTTGGTAGTGGATGACCGTTATCGCTATTTAGCCAATTTTTCTTTGACAGGGACTATGAAGAAAACTTCGGATGATAAAGGAATCTACTCATCATTGGAATCACATCCGTACGGAAACTGGCTTTCCTTGGTAACAACTCCAGAGCTTCCAGCGGAAATATATGCCATCGAAAATGGGCAAAGAAGAGCTTTAACAAATCATCATGAAGCATTCTTTAAACAAATCAGTTTGGCAACCGTAGAGGGTTTTACCTCTAAAAGTAAAGATGGTGCCACGGTTTCAAGTATTTTGTACCGCCCTGCCAACGTAGACCCTAAGAAAAAACTGCCTACGATTTTCTTTATTCACGGTGGTCCAGTAGCGCAAGATGAATTTGGTTTCGATTTGAGCAGGCAAATGTTGGCTTCTGCGGGTTATGCGGTTGTCGGTGTAAACTATCGTGGTAGCAACGGGCGTGGTTTGGAGTATTGTAAAGTAATTAGTGGCGACTGGGGCAACAAAGAAGTATTAGATATTCTTGGTGCTGTGGATTACACCGTAAAAAATGGTATCGCTGACCCAGAAAAACTAGGAATTGGGGGATGGAGTTATGGTGGTATTTTGACCGACTATACCATTGCTACCGATACCAGATTCAAGGCGGCGGCTAGTGGTGCTGGTGTTGCTATGATTTCATCAATGTATGGTGTAGATCAGTATATTTTGCAGTACGAACACGAAATTGGCTCTCCTTGGAAGAATTTTGACAAATATGTAAAGCTTTCATATCCATTCCTAAAAGCTGATAAAATCAAAACTCCTACACAATTCATGGTAGGCGAAAGTGACCACAATGTGCCCGCAGTAGGTAGTGAGCAAATGTATCAAGCTTTAAGAACCATTGGAATTCCGACCGAATTAATTGTATATCCAGGTCAGTTCCATGGTATTTCTGTACCAAGTTACCAAGTAGATCGTTTTGAAAGATATATCAAGTGGTTTGATAAATACCTGAAATAACTAGTAGTGCAAAATTAGATTCAAGTTTTTATTTTAGGGATAAGGCAAGATACAAAAGGGAACAGGCACAAGGCAAAAGGCAAAGAGTGTCAAATTGCTTTTATTAACAATAGATATATTTTTGCCGAATGCCCATGGCCGAAAGCCGAAAGCTCAAAATTAATATCTAGTTTTTTAGGCACTAGGCAAAAGGCAAAGAGTGTCAAATTGCTTTTATTAACAATAGATATATTTTTACCGAATGCCTAGAGCCGAAAGCTCAAAATTTAAAGTTTATTTTGCAAATAACCTTTTGATTATGAATATCTTCAAATAACCGATATACTATTAACTCATAACCTCTTCCTACTAACTTATGACAAATACATTCTTTGGACAAACGGCTATCATTACTGGCGCTGGTATTGGTATTGGATTTGAAGTTGCTCGCTTGTTAGCAATTCGCGGAGCTAATATTGTACTAAATGATATTGATGATTCCTCTGCTCAAGCCGCAAAAGCTCAGATTCTTGCCAATGGTGGTCAATGCGAAATTGTTGTTGGAAATAGTGCAGACTTAGACCTTATCAAAAACCTAGTACAAACAGCTGTGGCCTCTTTTGGTAAAATTGATTTGGTGATAGCCAACGCTGGAATTACTACTTTTGGCGATTTTTTTGAATATCAACCCGAATCATTGAGGCAATTGTTGGACGTCAATCTATTTGGGAGTTTCTTTCTTGTACAAGAGGCTTCAAAAGTGATGAAAAACCAACAAACTGGCGGAAGTATTGTCCTTACCTCTTCGGTTACTGGTCATCAGGCTCATCCATTTTTGGCAGCCTACGGAATGACCAAGGCGGCCATTGAACAATTAGCCAAAAACCTTGTTATCGATTTATCGCCTTTGGGTATCAATATCAATACGGTGGCTCCTGGCGCTACACTAACCGAAAGGACGCTTGAAGATAAGGACTATTTATCGACATGGTCACGCATAACGCCCATGGGAAAACCAGCCACAGTGCAAGATATTGCAGAAGCAATGATTTTTCTACTTTCGCCTCAAGCTAGACATATAACTGGACAAAATTTGGTTGTTGACGGCGGCTGGACTGCCGTTGGCGTATCTCCCTATTAATTTTTCAATATTTTGCCTTAATTTTCGTTTTTCTAAAAGTGTATTAAGTAGTAAAATTTTAACCAAGTCTGTAATTCTCTCTAGGAACGTATGAAACAGAATTTTATTCAATCAAGAAATTACCTCTTACTCCTACTTATTAGTATTGGTATACTTTGGGGATGTGGTAGTTCGCAAAATGACCCTACTCCTACTAACCAATATTTGGTTAGCTCCACGGTGGTAGGTGAGTATACTACCGCACAACTAAGTGCTAGAGTAGACGGTTCGGCCCTCGGTTCGGACAATGCCTTGATAATCGGTGTAGTGAAAGGTCTCATCAAAAACCCCATAAAGGTTATCAAAGTAGTGTATAACACCAAAGGAGTAGACGGCAAAGCGATTCAGGCTTCAGGCTTGGTAATTTTTCCAAAAACTAGTGAAAGTGTACCTTTGATTAGTCAGCAACATGGCACTATAGCTGACAAAAACGACGCACCTTCATTGTACGGTACAGCAAGCGAAGCCTATCAGTTGTCCTCTATTGTGGCATCAAATGGTTTTATTATTGCTTGTCCTGATTATGTGGGTTATGGTGCTAGTGCCAATTTGGATCACCCATACGAGCACCGAGAAACACTAGCTCAAGCTAGCCTAGATATGTTGAGAGCCACAAAAGAGCTAATTACCCAAGAAAAAGCCGCTTGGAGTCAGAAAGTAATGATTACTGGCTATTCTGAAGGTGGTTTTGCCACAATGGCTTTGCAAAAGAAAATGGAAGAGCAGTATCCCAATGAGTTTAATTTGGTGGCTTCGTCATGTGGGGCGGGTGCTTATAACAAAACTGCTTTCATGAATTATATCATCAACCAAAAAACGCATGGTAACGCCCAATACAATTCATTATATATTTGGGTAACACTGGCTTATAACTCCATCTATGGATTAAATCGCCCTGCTTCTTATTATTTTAATGCTCCGTATGCGGCAGAGGTAGCAAGCAAAGGACCGCAAGCCTCGATTCCTGTGAGTATCAATCTTGCCTATTCTGATACCTTCCGCAACGGGGTAAACAATGGTACAGATACACAGTTTATTGCTGGAGTGAAGGATAATGATATTTTTGACTGGAAACCTAAAACACCAACGCAATTGTACCATGGTACAGACGATCAACATGTGTTTTATTTCAATTCGGAAACAGCGGCCGCGGCCATGAAAGCCAAAGGCGCAACGGATGTAACGCTTATTACGGTTCAAGGCACTAACCATTTTAGCACCTTACCAAACTATCTCTTGGGTACACTTACCTTCTTTACCAGTAAGAAATAATCAGAACCTCCTTCGGGAGGTTTTACTTTGCTTCCTCAAAAAATTACTATCAAAAAACCATCAAGAATAGCTTTCTAAGCTGTTTTTGTTAAATAATTGTAAAATAAATCTTACCTTTGCCTGTTAAGTCAAAAATTTAGATTTCACGAATTATGCAGCTTTCATTGGTTTCAGAAATGCCGGGCTTCGAAAAAAAGGTCTTTTTGGATGTTTTCGCCAAGGCATATTTTGATAGAAAATTACATCGTTACCGTCTCAAAACCATAGACGGCCAACTGATTCCTCCTGACCTAACTATTGGTTGTACCAATCGCGTAATTTCACAATTTCCAGAGGGCACCATTTATAAACTTGATGTACGTTTGGTACAAAAAAATGGTCGTCAACCGTATTTTTTGACTTTAAATCATAAAAAAGTTCAGCGCGCTATCGAATTTTTTGAATACAATTTACAGGTACAAACAGGAAAAATCGAGTGTAAAACTAAGAAAATAGTAGTTTTTGAGAAAAAGAAAATACACAAACCTACTTCCAAAAAAGATATAGATATTTTCTAACAATACATTTTTTGGGCCAATCGAAATGTATTACAATGCGCTTCTACAATATCTGTAATTTTCGGAGAATACCCTCCTCCCATCGATACAACTATAGGCAATCCTGCTTTTTGTGCCTGTTCAAATACAAACTCATCTCTCCGTTTACAAGCTTCCATACTGACCGACAATTTTCCAAGCTTATCTGTAGCCAAAATATCTACCCCAGAGATAAAAAATAAAAACTGCGGTTGCACTTGCTGAATCAATTTCGGCAAGCTGTCATAAAGCAAATTCAAATAGGTGTCGTCGGTAGTATAAGTCGGTAATTCTATATCCAAATCTGAGATTTCTTTGTGTAATGGATAGTTTTCTTTTCCATGCATCGAAAAAGTAAAAATCTTAGGCTCTTTTGCAAATATTTCAGCGGTTCCATTACCTTGATGCACATCCAAATCTATCACTAAAATCTTCGAGATATTTCTTTCTGACATCAAAAAATGGCTCGCTATCGCCACATCGTTTAGCAAACAAAATCCCTCTCCTTTATCCGAGTATGCATGATGCGTTCCACCTGCTACGTTCATTGCTATTCCATTTTCAAAAGCAAAATTCGTACAGTCAATCGTACCTTGGGTAATAATCGTTTCTCGTAAAATGAGTTGCTCTGACAATGGAAGGCCTATTTTTCTTACCATTTTGGCATCAATTGACAAGTTTTTTAATGAATCCCAATAAGTTTGTGTGTGAGCCTTCAGAATATACTTTTCTTGTACTGGTTGAGGCTCAAAAAAATTCTCTCCTACACAAGTTCCTTCATATTTTAGTTGTTCAGGAATTAGCTCATATTTGAGCATCGGAAAGCGATGACCTTCAGGCAAAGGAAGTTGATAAATAGGAGAATGGGCAATTTTTAACATTACAAATTTTAAGTAGGAAAACGTTATTAGTTAATAGTCTGATTACTGGACAAAATTGAAGTTACTAGTTCA
>NZ_JBMLSD010000113.1:7586-49758 GCF_049240685.1 Flectobacillus sp. | reverse complement strand
AGTGCAAAATTCCTACTTTATTCCCAACCTTCCAAATCTTTTTAACACTATTTTTCAAAGTTTTTTGTAAGTCGTTGAACATCAGAAACTACTATCCCTAAAAAAAATGACATCAAATTGATTCAACTCAATTGATGTCATCTCTCCAAATTTTCAAATACAATTAATACTTTGAATATTTATAAAAATATTTTTAATACCTAGCCTACTTCCAGGCGAAATCCCACTCCATGAACATTGCTGAGCTTGATTTTTTCGTCTTTACTAAGGTACTTTCTCAAACGAGTAATAAAAACATCCAGACTTCTACCTTTAAAGTAGTCGTCATCTCCCCAAATAGTAATCAAAATTTTGTCACGAGAGAGCGTTTCGTTTTTATGCAGAATCAAAAACGCTAACAAATCTGATTCTCGATGAGTAAGTTCTTGTTGAAAATCATCGATAGTCAGTTTAAGGTTTTTACTATCGTGTATATAACGTCCTATTTGAAACACACCATTGGAGACTGTAGTTTTTTTGCCTGTCCGTTTTAGGATGGCTTCAATACGTAAGACTAGTTCCTCGATACTGAAGGGTTTTGTCAAATAATCATCCGCTCCTAATTTGAGACCTTTGATACGATCTTCTTTGAGCGATTTTGCCGTTAGGAAAATAATAGGAATTTCACTTCCAGCTTTTCTAATAGTTTCGGCTAACGTAAACCCATCCATTTCGGGGAGCATTACATCAAAAATACACAAATCATATTCGTTTTGTTGGTAAGCCTTGTGTCCAGCTTTACCATCTACTTGTAAATCGATTTGATATCCCTCTTGTTCAAGATTATCTTTTACTACAAACCCTAGGCTTTCATCATCTTCGACGAGCAGAATTCTGGTCATTATATCAATATGTATATAGTTAGTTTATGATAAGTAAGAAGAAGCTGTTAATTAATAGTATACTAGTTATTGGATTACTCATCATAAGAAGAATATTATCCAAGCTTACCACCAATATATTACCAATTTAATCATTCCCGTTACTTAAGACAATTTATTAGGAAATATTCCCTATTGAGAAAATTTAAGTATTTGCTAATGTAGCCTATTTGGTCAAATAATCCAATTTATTAATATTTGCATAATTAATATAACTCGACAAAGTTATATACTATACAAAGACAGTACTATTATAAACACATTCATCAACAAATTATTATCTAAAACTCATGTCAACTATGAATCAATCCTCTAACCAACAACTGGTGGAGCAAATGATGAATCACCTAGAGAAGATAAAGCTAGGAGGTGGTCTCAAAAATATTGCCAAACAACACGACCGTGGAAAGCTTACGGCACGAGAACGCATTGCATACCTAATCGACCCTGATACAGATTTTTTAGAATTGGGTGCTTTTGTAGGTTTTGACATGTACAAAGAATATGGCGGATGCCCAGCAGGAGGTACAGTTGGTGGTATTGGATATGTTTCGGGAAAACAATGTATGATTGTTGCCAACGACCAAACCGTTAAAGCTGGAGCGTATTTTCCTATTACAGGAAAAAAGAATCTTCGTTTGCAGGAAATAGCATTACAAAACAGACTTCCTATTATTTATTTGGTGGATAGTGCGGGAGTTTTTCTACCAATGCAAGATGAGATTTTTCCTGACAAGGAGCATTTTGGTCGAGTTTTTTACAACAACTCTATTATGAGTGCGATGGGAATTACTCAAATATCGGCGGTGCTGGGAAGTTGTGTTGCTGGAGGGGCTTATCTTCCTATTATGTCAGACGAAACTTTGATGGTCGAAGGACAGAGTTCGATTTTTTTGGCAGGACCGTATTTGGTAAAGGCGGCTATTGGCGAAAATATTGACGCCGAAACACTAGGCGGTGCTGTCACACATACTGAGCTTTCGGGTAATGCGGATTATAAATTCAAAACAGAACAAGAGTGTTTGGACCAGGTAAAAAGAATTATTGGAAAGCTTGGCAAGGATACCAAAGCAGGTTTTAATAGAGCAACCCCTAGTTTGCCAACCAAAAATCAGGAAGAGATGTATGATATTTTACCAGAACTCAGAACTAAGCCTTATAATATGGTAGATATTATTGAGAGATTGGTTGATAATTCAGAGTTTGATGAGTTTAAAAAAGATTATGGTAAAACTATTTTGTGTGGCTATGCTCGTATTGACGGTTGGGCAGTGGGCATTGTCGCCAATCAGCGCTTGATTACTAAAAGTGGCAAAGGCGAGGTTCAGATTGGAGGGGTTATATATAATGATGGTGCCGACAAAGCCGCAAGGTTTATTATGAACTGTAATCAGAAGAAAATACCATTGGTATTTTTACAAGATGTTACGGGATTTATGGTTGGAAGTCGCTCGGAGCATTCGGGTATTATTAAGGATGGCGCCAAAATGGTCAATGCTGTAGCTAATTCGGTTGTTCCTAAAATTACGATTGTAATAGGTAATTCGTACGGAGCGGGTAATTATGCGATGTGTGGCAAAGCCTATGACCCTCGATTTATATATGCTTGGCCAAGTGCTAAAATTGCCGTAATGGGTGGCGAACAAGCAGCCAAGACTTTATTACAAACACAAATTGCTTCTATGCAATCGCAAGGAAAAGAAGTGTCGAAGGAAGAAGAAGAGCAATTACTCAAAGAAATTATTGAAAAATATAACACTCAAACAAGCCCTTATTATGCCGCAGCAAGACTATGGGTTGACGAAATTATAGACCCATTACAGACGCGCCGCGTAATTTCAGAAGGTATCGCAGCTGCCAACAATGCGCCAATCGAAAAAGAATTTAAAGTTGGTGTGATTCAAACTTAGTAAAGGATATTTGATATAAGCTGATTCACACAGTTTTTCTTCGTAATTTTGGAAAATGGTTTGAATGACAAGCCATCAGTCTTTCCATAGGGTAGATTGATGGCTTGTGCTTTATAAATCATATACCAAGATTGAAGGCGTTTTTTTGAAATATGAATTATTTAGAAGGTCTTAACGAACCGCAACAAGCGGCAGTACAACATATCAACGGCCCCCTCATGATTATTGCAGGGGCTGGTTCGGGTAAAACACGAGTTCTTACTTACAGAACGGCGTATCTTTTGGATAAAGGAATCGACCCTTTTCAGATTCTCCTATTAACCTTTACCAACAAGGCCGCAGGCGAAATGCGAGCAAGGGTCGAAAAAGCTGTAGGAAACGATGCCAAAAATATCTGGATGGGTACTTTTCACTCAGTATTTGCCAAAATACTACGTTTTGAGGGCAAACATTTAGGCTATACTCCTGACTTTTCTATTTATGATACCGACGACTCTAAATCTTTACTGAAAAGTATCATCAAAGAAAGAGGACTCGATGATAAGGTGTATAAGCCCAATGTAGTATTCAACAGAATCTCAGGAGCGAAAAACCGCTTGATTGGCCCAGATGAATATCTCAACAATCCCATCATTCAAGCAGATGACGCCGCAGCAAAACTACCCGAGATAGGACGATTGTACAAATTATATTCCTTACGTTGCTTTCAAGCCAATGCGATGGATTTTGATGATTTGCTTTTCAATACCAATGTATTATTTAGGGACCACCCTGTGGTATTAGATAAATATCAGCGGAAGTTTCAATATATTATGGTGGATGAGTTTCAAGATACCAACGTTTCTCAATATCTCATTATCAAAAAGCTTGCTGCCGTAAATAACAACTTGGCAGTAGTGGGTGACGATGCTCAGTCTATTTATGCTTTCCGTGGGGCTAATATTGACAATATACTCAATTTAGAAAAGGACTATCCAAACTTGGTAACTATTAAGTTGGAGCAAAATTATCGCTCAACTAATAGCATTGTACAAGCAGCCAACTCGGTTATTGCTAAAAATAAAAACCAGTTAAAGAAGAATGTTTTTACTGAAAACGAAGAAGGCTCTCCTATCGAGCTAATCAAGGCGGCTTCGGATAATGAGGAAGGACGTTTGATTGCGACTAATATTTTCGAAGCCAAAATGGCCTTGGGTTTGCGTAATACAGATTTTGCAATTTTGTATCGTACCAATGCCCAATCTCGTGCTTTTGAAGAGGCTCTTCGTAAGCTAAATATCAAATATCGTATTGTAGGTGGCTTGTCTTTTTACCAAAGACGTGAAATAAAAGACCTTCTTTCTTATTTACGTTTTGTTGTAAACCAACGAGATATTGAGGCTTTCAAACGTATCATTAATTTACCGAAAAGAGGTATTGGAGATACTACCATTGCAAGAATTGAAATCACAGCAGCCGAACAACAAAAATCTGTTTGGGAAATTGTAAGTAATATTCGTCAATATCAAGCAGGGCGATTTGCTGAAACGATTGAAGGATTTGCCGATTTGATTAAGTCATTTATTCTTATGACTCAAGTGCCGGGGAAAGATGCTTATGAAATTGCTAGTCACGTGGCAAAGGCTTCAGGTTTATTGAAAGAGCTTCATGAGGATAAAACCGTGGAGGGACTTTCTCGTTATGAAAACGTTCAGGAATTATTGAACTCTATCAAACAGTTTGTTGATAACTCCGAAACTGAAGACCATTCATTAGCCAGCTTTTTGCAAACAGTATCCTTATTAACTACTGCCGACGAAGATGACCCAGATGGGGACAACGACCGTGTAACCATGATGACAATTCACGGTGCCAAAGGTTTGGAGTTTAATCATGTGTACGTGGCCGGAATGGAAGAAGACCTTTTCCCTAGTCAAATGATGCTTCAAAGTCGGGCAGATTTGGAAGAAGAACGTCGTTTGTTTTATGTAGCTATTACACGTGCTGAAAAAAAACTAGTGATGTCTTATGCCGAAAGTAGATACCAGTACGGGAGATTAAAACCTTGCGAGCCAAGTAGATTTTTGGATGAAATAGACCCGAAATATTTGCAGTTTGCCAGAAATATCCGTCGTGCTGTCGAGGAAACACAGCGTGTGCCACAAGGATTTGTGAGACGTGTGGATAATCAGGCTGGAGTTGTATCTAACAATTTGCCTCTAAGCAACAAAACTGGCATATCCACAACAACCTCCAATCTGATTCAGAAAAAGCCTGTGGTCAACTCGGCACCAGCAACGTATGTACCTTCGCCAGACTTTGCTCCTAGTGATACCAAAAACCTACAAGAAGGCGACCGTGTGGAGCATTTAAAATTTGGTTTTGGTAAGGTCAAAAAAATGGATATTAATGGAAATGACCGTAAGGCAACCATTGAGTTTGAAGGAGGAGTTGGTGAAAAAACGCTTTTACTCAGTTTTGCAAAACTGAGAATTTTATCTTAAATACTCTTTTTTGAGATTTCTAAAAATATTAAACATACTATTGAAATGAAAAAAGTTGTAGTGCTCCTTTTTGTAGGCTTATTACTGTTTGGAAGTATGCTACCCAAGCTTATCGCTCTATTTAGTTCAAGCGATAACGAGGCAGGAACAGTCAGTACTATCACTGCGCCTACTTCATCTGCGATTGTTTCAAATGAACCTACTTTCAAGAAGGAAGGAGAATTAACTTTCCCGAAAATTCAGAAAAAAATTAGCATCGAAATTGCCGATAATGATGCCGAAACCACTCAAGGATTAATGTACCGCAAAAGTATGCCAGATACTTGTGGGATGTTATTTGTTTTTCCGGATAGTCAAGAAAGAAGCTTTTGGATGAAAAACACCTATATTCCATTGGATCTCTTGTTTATCAATTCTGATAAGGAAGTCATAACGATACAAGCTAATCGCCCACCTTTTTCAGAAGAAGCAATACCTTCTTACAAGCCTGCTCAGTATGTGTTGGAAGTAAATGCGGGATTTTGTCAGCGAAACGGCATTAAGCAAGGTGATAAAATTTCGTTTTAAACAAAAAAATAGGCAAGCATAGTGCTTGCCTATTTTTTTCGAGCATACCTAAAAAGTTTGACAGGAAGTTTATAATCTGTGGCTTCTCCAATGGTATAATAATCTATTCCAGTTCTTGAAAAGGCTATTCCTTCTCCTTGTGGCTCTTCACTTGCTGAGTAAGTGTAATCCAATAATTTGGCAGGACGAAGCAAAGCTTGTGCAATTGACTCGCCGTCGGCTCTTCTCCAATGGTAAACTTGACCATAATTTCGAATAAGAATTTCCTTATTGTCTGGCGAAATATCCCCCGCTGTTATGTAAAACATGGTATTTAGTGCGGTCGAGAATGTGACTTCTTCCACAAATTCAGCAGTCATGGTTTGGGTGTAAGATTGTGGATAGGGCAATCTATATAACCGCTGTTTTAAGTCGCGCTTCGATAGAATATATATATCCTTGGTACTATGATCGATAAACATACATTCGGCATCGCGGGCTCCATCTGGATACACATACGTAATTTTTTGTACATCTCTCAAGGTAATACTATTGCTAGATTGTACGGCCTGACTAGTAGCGTTCGGTTCTTTTACTCGATAAATTGTACAATTAGGATATACTGCCAGATTATCACCAATATCTCCGACATAAATATAAGTTCCGTCCGAAAAATTGGTTATAGCCATATCTTCCCAATCACGGTTCACTGCACCTTCCAAATAAAATTCTTTGGTTCCTTTGCCTAGACTGTCCATCAAGAAGATACGATTAGAATCTCCACTATCATTATGCGACCAAATCATTCCTGGATTCGTATAACTTGCTGCCAATCCGGAAGCTTCATCCAGACTGGTATTTTCCACCAAGCTTCCAACACCTTTCTCAAAATCATCGATAATTGGAGAAGGGCAATCGCTATTATTACAAGCCGAAAGTAGTATCAAAATAACTAATAATGGGTAATATTTCATTGAGTATTCATCGCACCTTTTCAAGTAAGTTCGCGATTAGTTTCGTCAGTTTCCTCGTTTTTGATTGTTACTTTTACTCTTTTGATGCGGCGCGTATCAACAGAAGCAATTCTGAATCTAAATTTATCAAAATCTATTTCTTCGCCAGCATGGGGCAAACGAGAAAATAACTCGATTAATAATCCAGCCAAAGATTCACTTTCACCTTTTACTTTATCAAAGAAGTCGTTGTCTATAGCCAACGCACGACACACATCATTTAGTGTAACTTTTCCTTCAAACTCAAAAGAACCATCCTCCAAACGCTTATAGCCTAAATCCTCTTCATCGTATTCGTCATTAATATCTCCAACGATTTCCTCGATGATATCCTCCATGGTAATAATTCCTTCGGTTTCGCCGTATTCATTTACCACAATAGCCATGTGAACACGTTTTTCTTGAAAGTCATAAAGCAAGTCATCGATTTTTTTACTTTCAGGAATAAAGAAAGCTTGATGAATAAGTTCTTGCCAATTGAAATATTCGTCTTTTTCAATATGAGGCAATAAATCTTTGATGTAGAGAACCCCTTCAATTTTATCAATTGTTTCCTTGTAAACAGGTACCCTTGAGTAACCAGATTTATTGATTTTATCCATCAATTCATGAAAATCCCATTCGATATCAAATGCTGTTACATCACGGCGGGGGCGCATGGCACTTTTGGCAGAAGTACTACCAAAGTTAACAATCCCTTTTAGGATATCTTTTTCTTGCGCCGAGGTACCCTGTCCAGTTGTAATTTCGAGTGCGTGGTTTAGTTCATCGGCTGTGATAGTGTATCCTTTTCTTTCTACTCGTTTTTCGATAATATTACTAATACCTAAGAGCAAGGAGGACAATGGCTTGAAGATAACACTAGCTACTTCGATTAGTGGCGCTGTCAGTTTGGCAAACTTCAAATTATTTTGTTGAGCCCAAACCTTTGGTATTAATTCTCCAAAAAAAGTAATGATAAAAGTTACCCCTACCAATAATATAAGCGTAGCCACCAACCCTTCTTTCTCCTCTTCTCCCAAAATTTGTTCGGTAAGAAAAGTAGATATAGTAACAAACGTAATATTTACAAGATTGATAGCAATGAGTAAAGTAGCCAGTAATTGTTGCGGTTTGTCGAGGAGTTTGGCAACAGTACGTTCGCTTCCACTATCGCTTTCACGACAGGCAGCGCGTTCGTCGGCAGATAAAGAAAAAAAGGCTACTTCGGAGCCAGCCAAGAGTGCAGAGAGACCCAGCAGGGCAATCAGGATGAGCGCATCGATACCATATACGCTGTAAGATGAGGTGCTTTCAACTTGAGCCAAAAGCACCCTAATCGGGTGATAATCGTCAGATAATCGAGTTTCCAAGGTTTGGTTTGTTTAGTTAAACAAATTTAGACTAACCGAATCTCTTAATAATCCGATTAGTCTAACAAATGATGAACCTGTTATTAGAATGGCAAGTCATCGCTATCCCCACCAGTATCAAAAGCAGGCGCTGGAGGTGTTACTGGAGCTGGATTAGGGCGAGCAGGAGCAGGCGCTGCTGCTACTGATGCACCTTCGTTATTTGCTCCATTGTCGCGATTACCGCCTCCTACTAAAGTCATAGAAGTACCACGAATACGAATACCCCGACGTGTGATACCATCTTTATCCACATATTCTTCGGCACGGATACGGCCTTCCACATAAACAGAATTGCCTTTACGCAAATACTGTTCAGCGATATTGGCCAATCCATCCCACAATTCGATGCGATGCCATTCTGTTTGTTCTACACGCTGTCCTTCACGATTTGTGTAGGTTTCGGAAGTAGCAATATTAAAATTTGCTACTTTTGAGCCACTTGGCAAAACTCTCACCTCTGGGTCAGAGCCTAAATTGCCCAATAAAATAACTTTGTTTACGCCAGCCATTTGGGTTAATTTTTTAAAATAGTTGTAAATGAATTGATAGGCATAAAATTAAATTTGGTGTGAAGCTTCAAATATTCGTGTAAGTGAATTTAATAAAAAACCTATCAATCTCCAACTATCTATTCTATTGAATACTATATTAAAATTTTTGATTCTTGAGTCAAATAATTGTTTACCAAAGTAGATTTAGGTAAATCGTCTACTTCGGCGAGGGTATAAAACGCATGATTTTCTGGCAAATTTATAGAAAAGTCTGCATTTACTCGTAAATGCCAAAACTTTGTTTGAATCTTTTGATGAGTTAATACATGGGTAAAATTTCTTGACTCATTCAAAATCATAGCATTAGAGGCAACCTCCATTAACCAATGGTCTTGCGCCAACGCATCGTCTAATGGAAGAGATTCTGAGGACTCCAGCAAATAAAAATCATACATACCTTCCCAAACGTCACGTCCTGTTCGTTTACGCATCACAAATTTTTCATTTTGTTCTATCAAGAAATAATGAAAAAAGCGCTCCTTCACTTTCACCTTTTTACTCTTAATAGGCAATACCGCTTGTCTTCCTTGGGCATGCGCTACGCATTCGTTAGCAAAAATACAAAACATACAATCGGACGGGGTTCCAGGAGTGCATTGCATTGCCCCAAACTCCATAATAGCCTGATTGTGGGTATTGGCATTATGGCTAGGTAAAAGTGCCTGTGCATATTCAGAAAATACTTTTTTTGCCTCGTTGGATGCAATATCTGTTTCTATTCCAAATACCCTTGAGAGTACACGATACACATTGCCATCCAATACAGCAACAGGTTCGTTATAAGAAAAAGAGGCTATTGCCGCGGCTGTGTATGCCCCAACTCCCTTCAGTGTAAGCAATTTCTGATAAGAGTCGGGGAAAATACCTTTATAATCATAAACAACCATTTTGGCAGTTGCATGTAAATTGCGGGCACGAGAATAATACCCAAGGCCTTGCCAAAGTCGTAATACCTCAGACTCCTCAGCGGCCGCTAGGTCAAAAACCGTAGGAAAAGCTTCGATAAATTTATAATAGTAGGGCATTCCCTGAACCACTCTGGTTTGTTGAAGAATTACCTCCGACAACCATATATAATAAGGATTAGTGGTATTCCGCCAAGGCAAATCTCGTTTATGGATTTCATACCATTGTATGAGTTTTTGAGAAAAAGGGAAATTAGATAAGTCAGTCATGCAAAGTAAAAAAACTTCCTGCTAAAGAAAAGAGTTGGTAAATATCCACGATTTTTTGTGCTCTTATCAAACTAAGTAAAGTCAAATCGTGTTTTGATTTAACCCATAAAATAAAGAATAGGTTTACGAAAGGAAAAATCTTTCTGAAATACATTCACAAATCCATTCTAGTTGATTTCCTAAAATTTAAGGATAAGATTTGGAATAAAACAATCCCAGAATAATCCATGATTCCTGAAAGAAGTACCATAAAAACCAAGGAATAATAGGAGAAAAGAAAGAAGTCTGAATTAGATTAAATTTAGAATTACAATTCAAATGGCTAAAAATTAAGCAATTACGAAAAAAAAGTTCAGACATTTATTTATTGATTCTTTCATATTTGAAAGCAAAGTCGTACCTTTGTGACCCTTAATAATCAGGGGCTTATAATTTGAGGCTGTGAGAGTTAGCAAAATTCACTGAAATCGACTTCATTCGATGCTAATTCAACTGAATTTTTTGGAAACTTATGGCAATCAACAACCATTGTTTATCATATTTTATTAACTCCTAAATTTTTTAAAAAAGTGACAAAAGCAGACGTAATCGCAGAAATCGCAGACAAGACGGGCATTGACAAGGCAGATGTATCTAGCACACTAGAGTCATTCTTCACTGTAGTTAAAGATAACTTGGCTGGAGGTGAACCTATCTACGTTCGTGGATTCGGTAGTTTTGTGAACAAGAAAAGAGCTAAGAAGGTTGCTCGTAACATCTCGAAAAACACTTCTATTGTGATTGACGAGCACTTTATTCCAAGCTTCAAACCTGCTAAAATCTTTATCGAGCAAGTTAAAACTAACGCTAAGTAATTTTTCGCAATAAGTTGTCCGTTATAGGTTATCAGTTATGAACTCATAGCCGATAACCCGTAACAGATAACATATCTGTAAACAACATGCAAAAGTCTTTTATCTTCATTATAGTGGTTGCACTGGGTACGGTAGGAGCTTTATATAGCCTTCCGAAGGTTGTGGTAAGTGACGAAAAAAAGACCTTAGAGCAAACAGCACAGACTGGCTCAGCCAATCGTGATAAAGCCGTTGAGTCGGAAGACACCCATCAGCACACCGAAGGTGAAGCTAGTGAAAGTCATGGGTCAACCCTTAGCCCCGAACAAAGCAAGGTAGTTGAGAGTTTACGAGCGAAATATTTAGGAAGTTCAAGCAAGCAAGCTAAAATCGAGGCAGCAAACGCACTTATTTCGAAGTTTACAGCATTTACAAGATACGACAGTGCTGCTTACTATGCAGAAGAAATCGTAAGACTTGATAATAATGAGGGCAACTTGATGAAGGCAGCAGATTTATATTATGAAGCCTTTACCTATGCACTCGACGATGCTAAAACCCAAAAAATGGGAGAAAAAGCTAGAAGCTTGTATCAGGAGATTTTAAACAAAAATCCGAACAACCTTTTAGCCAAAACAAACATGGCAATGACTTTCGTTTCGACGTCAAATCCTATGCAGGGTATTTCGATGCTTCGCGAAGTGATTGCTAAAGAACCAGAATTTGAACCAGCTTTGTTCAATTTGGGGATTCTGGCGATTCGGTCGAATCAGTTTGAGAAGGCCGTTGGACGTTTTAAGCAAATCCTAAAAATTAATCCTGCTAATTCAAAAGCTGCATTAAACTTGGGATATTGCTTAGCAGAACTCGACCGTACCGATGAGGCTCGCACTATCCTTGAGAAAGTTATGTCAAATAGTAAAGACCCTCAGGAAAAGGCAGCTGCCAATGAAATTTTATCAAAATTAAAATAAGTTCTCGGTAAGTTCCTACATTATCACTAAATTGTGCTTGAATAGGAATCTTCTGTGAAAACAACTAAAACAGATTTCGTAACATTTAAAACCTTTTAAAGTCATGCCTTGCGGAAAGAAAAGAAAAAGACACAAAATTGCAACACACAAAAGAAAGAAGCGTCTTAGAAAGAATAGACATAAGAAGAAGTAATCTGTAGCTAATGATTAGTACATATTGGTGCTAATCCTTAGTTGCTAATTACTAGAAAACAGGCTATTTTCTCCCGTAGAAAAGAGCCTGTTTTTGTCGTTTTTGTGAGATTGCTCGGTAAAACCCAAATTCATTGCTTATTTACTTTATTTTTTGGCAATAATTTACCTGCTCATGACAGCATGGTTCCCGTTGTATTATAGATTAGTCGTAGTACACAGCCACGCAATAAGTCAGCGATATTAAAAATCAAAAAACCAATAAAATACTATAGACTTACTATTACTTTATTGCATTCCCTTGGAATGACTTCCCAATTGTAAAATTCAGTTGCTTTATTTTATTCTATTTCTTACAACTTGCTTTTTACTCTTCGGCACGAACCCTTCTATA
This sequence comes from Flectobacillus sp., assembly GCF_049240685.1. NCBI lineage: Bacteria > Pseudomonadati > Bacteroidota > Cytophagia > Cytophagales > Flectobacillaceae > Flectobacillus > Flectobacillus sp. The sequence continues at coordinate 37,373 of NZ_JBMLSD010000113.1, read as the reverse complement.
TGTAGTTTGATGGCTTTGATTTTCTATTCACCAACCGCTCACAGCGACAAGATATATTCGTTTTCTTATATACTATTCACTTCTAATCCTTCAATCACCTGTGAGTAACGAATTAATCATCAATTCGACTCCCAAAGGTGACCGCATTGCTCTTTTGCAAGACAAAAGGATTGTGGAGTATCACTTAGAGGAGTCCGAACCACACTTTTCTGTTGGAGATATTTATCTCGGCACAGTCAAGAAAATGGTTACGGGATTGAACGCGGCCTTTATCGATATTGGTTATGAAAAAGATGCTTTTTTGCACTATCATGACCTTGGCCCTAATGTCAATTCCCTGAACAAATTCACCAAAGATGTTATCGCTGGAAGACATAATTCTGGAAGATTAGACAACTTTAAGCTTGAACCCGAAATAGACAAGCACGATAAAATTGATAAAGTATTAGGGAAAAATTCCCCTATTCTTGTTCAAGTCGTAAAAGAACCTATTTCGACCAAAGGCCCCCGCTTATCTTGCGATATTTCTATCGCTGGTCGCTATACAGTTTTGGTACCGTTTTCGAATGGCGTAAATATTTCGAAAAAAATTACTGCCAAATCCGAACGCCAAAGATTACACAAATTGATGTCGTCTATCAAGCCTGCCAATTTTGGCGTAATCGTTCGAACTGTTGCTGAAGGCAAAGATGTAGAGGAATTGGATAAAGATTTGAAGGAGTCTTTAGCCAAATGGGACTCAGGTATGAAAGCGCTCAAATCAGCAAAACCTCGCGACAAGGTCATCGGCGAAATGAGCCGTGCTACCTCTATGCTTCGTGATTTGTTGAATGAAAACTTCGATAGCGTAATTGTTGACACGCCAGAATTATTCCAAGAAGCTCGTGCTTATGTACAGCACATCGCACCAGAAAAAGAACGTATTGTAAAATTACATCAGGGCAAATCCAAAGTATTTGAACAATACGGCATCGAAAAGCAATTAAAAATGCTTTTCGGACGCTCAGTAAGTCTTCCTGCTGGTGGTTATTTGATTATCGAACATACCGAAGCTTTGCACGTAATCGACGTCAACTCTGGTAATAAATCAAATAGCGAAGAAGACCAAGAAGCAACCGCCGTAAGCGTAAATATCGAAGCAGCCAAAGAAATTGCTCGTCAGTTACGTCTTCGCGATATGGGTGGCATTATCGTTATCGACTTTATTGATATGAAGAAAGCTGAACACAAAAAGCTGATTCATGATATCATGAAGGAGGAAATGAAATCTGACCGCTCAAAATACACCATCTTGCCGCTTACCAAATTTGGCTTAATGCAAATTACTCGCCAAAGAGTTCGCCCAGAGATGAACGTGGTAACGTCTGAAAACTGCCCTACTTGTGGCGGTACAGGCAAAATCACAGCTAGTATTGTTGTTTCGGATGTAATCGAGCATCACCTCGAGCATATCATTATCAAGCAAAATGAGAAAAAACCAACCATCGTATTGCATCCTTTCTTACATGCATACTTTACCAAAGGTTTCCCTTCTCTTCGAATGAGATGGTATTTCAAATACAAAACTTGGGTCAATATTATCCAAGATAGCTCTTTTGGTATTACAGATTTTAAATTTCATAACAACCACGGAGAAGAAATCGAACTCAATGGTTAATGAATATAAAAACCCATCTATCCTTCATAGATGGGTTTTTTATTGTAGCTCTACCCCTATCCGATGCTTGCCTTGAGCTGTTCGAATGTTTATCTTTGCTTTATGTCTTTTCAAAAAAATAGAAACTATTGGTGGCTTAATCTCAATCCTAAAACTGGGTCGATTGAACAGCTCCGCTATCATCAGTCACAACTCTTTACCTCACATAACGAATTCGGAAATAAACGCCGTATTTATCAACACTTTCAAACCGTACAACAGGGCGATTGGGTGATTGGCTATGAAAGTACACCCGTCAAACAAATCAAAGCAATTCTCGAAATTACTGAACCATTACACCTTCATCCTGTAGCGGGCGAATCTATCGCCTTTTGTCTAAAAGAAAAACTCCCTTTCCCGATTGAATGGGCAGAGCTTAAGCAAATCCATTTTTTGAAAGATTCTGATATTCTAAAAAATAATCAAGGAAGTTTATTTCAAATCTCTGAAGACGAATTTGAAGCAATTCAGGCAATGATAGATTTACAAAAGGAATCTATCGTTGCCGAAAATATCATTGTTCCATTTGAAAGAAATGATGCTCTAGCTGATTTATTTATCGAAGCCGAACAATTTGACGAAATCGTTGAAACTCTTAAATACAAAAAGAATATCATCCTTCAAGGGCCTCCTGGGGTCGGTAAAACCTTCCTCGCCAAAAAGCTCGCTTATACGCTCATCGGTACAAAAGACGAATCCAGAATCAAAATGGTGCAGTTTCATCAGTCTTATTCGTACGAAGATTTTATCCAAGGCCTACGCCCCGATGGCGACGGCGGTTTTAAGCTCAAAAATGGCGTATTTTATGAGTTTTGTAAATTGGCTCAACGCAATGCAGGAATAGACCATTTTTTTATTATTGATGAAATAAATCGTGGAAATCTTAGTCGTATCTTCGGCGAATTACTCTTACTCATTGAAAATGATAAACGTGGACGAGCCAACGAAATCCCTTTGACTTATGGAGATAAAGATGCTGAACCGTTTTCGGTTCCAGAAAATCTGCATATTATCGGAACTATGAATACCGCCGACCGCTCATTAACTACGATTGACTATGCGCTTCGTCGTCGTTTTGCTTTTATCAGTTTACAACCATGTTTTAATGAACGATGGGTAAATTGCTTAGTCGGGCAAGGACTAGATAAGGAATTTGTAGAAGGTATTGCTCGAAAATTCAACCTACTCAATCAGGAAATTAGTCAAGATAGGCATTTACTAAAAGGCTTTCAAATCGGACATAGCTATTTTACACATTTTCCTGCAGGCGAAAACGCCCCAAAATGGTATAAGCGTATTATTCAACTAGAAATAGCTCCTTTGCTGGAAGAATATTGGTACGACCAGCCCGAAAAGGTACAAAATTGCGTTGAAGAACTGCTTGGGTAGCTATGGGCTTGTCTAGTTCGAGACTTAGTCTCAGACAAGCTTTTGTTTCAGTTTATAAACTGTAAGTAGGAAAACGTTATTAGTTAACAGTATATTGGTTATTTGAAGGTGCTTATAATCAAATGGTTATAGCTAATTTTCACCTCAGATATACTTTTAATTTAATCTTTTCTTTTACTTATAAAAAATAAGTCCAAGACTAAGTCTCGAACTAGTCGTTGAGTATTTCTAACATAGACCCTACATGATTCCAATAGAAAATATTTACTTTTTGCTTTGTTATGCTTGGGATAAACTTGAGCAACGTCACTTGATAAAGGCTGGTGTATCGGGGCAAAAAAGCATCTATGAACTATTGGCTAGTATTTTGGTTAGAGAGTTACCTACACTTTGGAAGAAAGGATATTTCAAAAATTACACAGAACAAAATCAATATATCCAAGGCATACGAGGCAAAGTACATATTTCTCCTTCTTTGGCAATTGGCGCATTTGAGAAAGGAATGGCGTATTGTGAGTTTGATGAATTTTCAGAAAATATTTTAGCCAATCAGATTTTAAAAAGTAGCCTAGTCCGACTTCTAAAAGTATCAACTCTTTCAGAAAAAATTCACCAAAATCTACATACGGAATTACGAAGACTACATTATATCCAAGAAATATCTCTACACGAAGCATTGTTCCGTCAGGCTTTTGCCCAATGTCATAGAAATACGACCTATACTTTTTTACTACATATTTGTGAATTGCTTTACGCTCAAAGCATGGTAAGTGAGCAAGGAGAAAGTATTTTATTCAGAGATTTTGAGCAAGATGACCGTAAAATGGCGGGATTGTTTGAAGCTTTTGTACGTAATTTTTATAAAATAGAACTCAAAAGTGCGAAAGTTTTTAGAGAAAGACTTCAATGGAAACTAACAGGAACAGAACCACAATATTTGCCAAAAATGCAAACAGACATCAGCTTGATTTTGAACGATGGCAAAAAACTAATTATCGACACCAAGTACTATGCTCGTACTTTAAATACCTATTTTAGTTCAGAAAAAATACATACCGAAAACCTTTATCAGTTATTTGCCTACCTAAAAAATCAGCCTGACGAGCAGGCTGAAGGTATCTTATTGTATCCAACGGTTAAGCAATCTTTGAGCCTATCATATACTTCCGAACAACATCAAATCCGAATAGAAACTATCAATTTGGCTCAACCTTGGGAGAAAATCCACGAAGACTTATTGGAGATAGTGACTAAAAACTTACCCCAAATACCTTATTCTTTTGATTAAAAATAAAGGACTTTTTTTCTGACAGATAAAACAAATTAACTACATTGGTTTGGTCGTCAAACTCATCCATCAATACATCGTTTTGAAGTTTTGAGCCATTGATAGGTTCTTGAGCAGGCATTTCGATATACAACCACATCGCATCTCCCTCTTGCTCTTTTCCTAGATAATGATAAGATACTCGCTGATTACGAGCGTTGAACCAAACAAAATGTTTTTGGATATATTTATCAATTTGTGGGTCAAACTTTTCCGTTTTGTCCAACACAATCTTCTTGCCTTGATTTTCTTTGGTCAACACTGTTTCTAAATCATCCTTAAAAACACGCAGACTTATCTCAAAGCTTTTTTCCTTGGCGTTATAACGCATTTCGGTAATGCTAGTATGGAAGGCGTGCTTTTTGAAAGCCATCAATCCGAGCGATAGCATTACGCCCAAAAGCAAAAACCTGTAAGAGAGTCTCACAGGTTTTTGAATATATTTTTTTGATTTTATTAACATACGTTTGTTGAATGTAAGTAACAGAAAAGAAGAAATTAATAATATTGCTACGGTATACATTGAATATATCCTTCCAATTATGAATCTATTCTAATAACTGATATACTGTTAAACAATAACTTCCTGTTACTCATAATGAGTTTATGAGAAAAATTTCTTAAAAGCACCATTACCTAAAACGAATACCATCAAACCTAGTAAAATCACTGTTCCTACTTGTTGAGCACGCTCCATGAATTTCTCTGATGGTGGGCGTCCTGTAATGATTTCAAACAACAAGAATAAAGCATGACCACCATCCAAGGCAGGAATTGGCAATAAATTCATAAATGCCAATGCCATTGAAAGTAAGCCTGTCAAGCTCCAGAAATTTAACCAATCCCAGCGTGAACCATACATGTCGGCAATTTCAAATGGGCCACTCAAAGCTTTGTCAGCACGTACTTGACCCGCAAAGATTTTCTTGAAACCTTGAATATTTTTCCACACTACATCAAATGCATTGCCAGCTCCTACCACAAAAGCTTGTCCCAGGGTATAATCTTCATGCGATTTTTGAACCAAATACTCTGGAAAAAAACCTAAAGTACCATCCTCAGCGGTAGTCATACGAAGCGTATCAGCATTGCCAGCACGCATAATAGCCAAGGTTACTGGTTTGTTTTTGTACTTTTGAAGTTCTTCTTTGAATGTCTGGAAGAATTTCACGGGTGTTCCATTAATCGATACTATTTCGTCACCACTCTTCATGCCTGCTGTGTAAGCTGGTGCGGGTGCAGGTGCAGGATTCCCTAAAAGCTTATCTAAGAAAGAGGCCTCTTTGGGTTCTAGCACGCTACCTACTTTAAACTTGTACAAAGGCTGGATAAATTCTCCTTTTTGATCAGATAGCTTATTCAAGAAATCGCTCGGAATAACGATTTCTACCGTTTTCCCATTTCTATCAACTGTATAAACCGTCTTGTCTTCTAAAATAGCACCAGCAATATCTGTATAACTATGGAAGTCTTCACCATTTACTTTTAATACCTTATCTCCTAACTGAAAGCCTACTTCTTTACCAAGTGCTCCAGCGTACAAACCTTCTTTGTTTAGCTCAGCTTTAGAAATATAGTTATTACCTTCTTTGAAACTAATACCCCAGAAGATTAATACCCCTAAAATTACATTGACGATAATACCACCCAACATTACGATTAATCGTTGCCAAGCGGGTTTTCCACGAAACTCCCAAGGCTCAGGAGTAGCTGAAAGTTTAGACGCATCCTGTGTTTCATCAATCATACCTGCGATTGACACATAACCACCGAGCGGAAACCAACCTAAACCATATTCTGTTTCGCCAATTTTCTTTTTGAACAAAGCAAAATTCAATAAAGTAGGTATTGGAAAAAGAAAATCGAAAAATAAGTAGAATCTATCTACTCGCATCTTAAACCATTTGGCAGTAATATAATGCCCAAATTCGTGTAAACTTACTAAAATTGACAAACCCAAAATGAGTTGTCCAACCTTCACTAGTCCTTCCATTGTTTAGCTTTTAGCCCCAGCCTGAACTTGTCAGACCAATACTGTTTTCTATTAAGGTTTTAAAAATATAATTTAGCTGAGAAAGTTCGTTTTCGATACTTTTATCTACATTCCTATTTCTCCTGTGGATAAACTCTTAGAGATTTTCACTTGCAAATACTCTCGTTGCGGCATCTGTTTGGATATAATCATCCAAAGTTGGATGCTTGATAAACGGAACTTTTGCCATACAAGTTTCAATCAAATCTGACATTTGTAAAAAGCCAATTTTATCTTCCAAAAAGGCAGCCACGGCTATCTCATTCGCGGCGTTCAAGATACAAGGCATATTTCCGCCCTGAGCCATTGCGTCAAATGCTAGTTGCAAGTTACGAAATGTTTCTTTATCAGGTTGCTCAAATGTAAGATTTGGATAATTAATGAAATCAAAACGAGGGAAGTCTGATTTTAGTCTGTTTGGAAAACCCAGTGCAAACTGAATCGGGAGCTTCATATCAGGCAAACCCATTTGAGCTTTGATAGAACCATCTTCAAACTGTACCAACGAGTGAATAATAGATTGGGGATGCACGACCACATCTATCTGAGAGGCATTAAGATTAAAAAGCCATTTTGCTTCAATTACCTCCAAACCTTTATTCATCAAGCTAGCCGAGTCGATCGTAATCTTGGCGCCCATCACCCAGTTAGGGTGCTTCAGGGCTTGAGCTTTGGTTACGTTTGCCAGTTCTTCACGTTTTTTTCCTCTAAAAGGGCCACCCGACGCTGTCAAAATAATCTTTTCGATAGGATTATGGAACTCCCCTACCAAGCATTGAAAAATAGCCGAGTGTTCAGAATCGACAGGATAAATATTAACACCCTTTTGTTGTGCCAAGGCAGTAATCAACTCACCCGCCACCACCAAAGTTTCTTTATTAGCCAAAGCAATATGTTTGCCAGCTTCGATAGCTTTGATTGTTGGAAGTAAGCCCGCATATCCTACCATCGAAGTCAATACCATATCTATTGCTTCCATTTGTACAACCGACTCGAGGGCTTGTGCGCCTGCATATACTTTAATTCCGTATGGGTCGAGGGCATCAAAAACTTGGCTGTAAAGTGATTCATTACCAATCACAACACAATTGGGACGAAAAGCGAGGGCTTGTTCAATCAACAACTGAGCATTACTTTGAGCTGTAAGTACTTCTACTTCAAAAATAGTAGGATTCGCCTGAATTACTTCGAGGGCTTGTGTGCCAATCGAACCTGTCGAACCTAAAATAGCAATATTCCTTTTTTGCATAAATCTTAATGATGAAACAATCTATTCTGTTTGTTGTACTCAGATAGTTGAAGGGTTCTATGAGTGATGAAATTTGAGTGAAGAGTTGTGAGTATAAATATTTGCATTCAAAATTCACCAATAATACTTAAAGCCCACCTCCCCAATGTAAAATCTGATTTGTAAAAATCATAAGTACTTTTGGATAGATAATAATAGTAATGATTACACCGTATAAAGCGCCATACAAATGTGCATCATGATTGATGTTCGACATACTTCTTTTGGACATATAAATAGAATAGCCTGTAAACAAAAATCCATAAACAATGGCAGGAATGGGTAAAATAGCAAAAATATAAAGGCTTTGAGTTGGTGCAAACAAAATAGCAGCAAACAACACACTAGATACACCACCTGAAGCACCAAGAGAATTATAACTAAATTGATTCCTATGTTTAAAAAAAGTAGGTAAATCCGAAACAATGATACCTCCGATATAGAGCAATAAATAGAGCAAAGCACCATTCCCGGGTGAAATTTGATTGTAAATCTGCTCCATCATATTACCAAAAGAATACAGGGTAAACATATTTACAAACAAATGACCAAAGTCTGCATGAACAAAACCTGAAGTTACAAAACGCCAATACTCTTGACGGCGACTAATTGAATAGGGATTCAAAACAAGCTTATCCATAAGCTCGTAATTACGAAAGGCGAGAATACTAACCAACGCTGTAATCAGGATTAGTACTTCATTTAGAGATAAATCTGCCATTTGTTAGAAATAAAAATAAAAACAGTCAGACCAGGTCCGACTGTTCATAAAGTTTTTGAATATTGAGTGTATAGACTCTATGAAACTCAGGAGCTTCTTTAAAACTACCAGTTTTATCAATAAAATAAGCCAAAAGCCTACCGCCCACAGCTTACGGACAATAGCCGTATTCTACAAATTTAAACTAAACTTCTCTATCAATCAAAATATTAGCAAATGCCCTCAACTCCGCTTTACGCTCAGCTTCAACTTTTAGGCTATCTAGCAATTCAAAGGCTTTTTGGAAATAGTCATTGATTTTAGCTTCAGCCATTTTGCGAATTTCAAGTTTGTCATAAATACCTCTCACGGCGTTTACTTTTTCAGCCGGGTCAAAAGTTTTTAAGGATAACCAATATTCAAGCTGTGTTTTAGTTTCGCCAGTAGCTTGACCTAGTGCTTCAATCAGCATATAAGTTTTTTTATTAGAAATAATATCCCCTCCCACTTGCTTACCAAACTTAGCTGGGTCGCCATAAACATCTAACAAATCATCCTTCAACTGAAAACCTAAACCAATATTAATACCCAAATCATATAATGTTTGACAAGTTTTATCACTTGCGCCACCCATGATTCCGCCTAGTTCGAGGGCAAAACCCAAAAGTACGCTAGTTTTCAGGCGAATCATTTCGATATATTCGTCCTCCGTCACATTTTCACGAGTCTCAAAATTCATATCAAACTGTTGTCCTTCACATACTTCGGCCGCTGTACGATTGAAGCGTTGTAATGCTTTTTTCAAGTTTTTATCTTCTACAAAAAGCATCAACTCATAGGCTTGTACCAACATCACATCTCCTGAAAGAATAGCAGTATTGTCATTCCATTTGGCATGAACGGTGGGCTTTCCACGACGCAAGGGCGCTTTGTCCATAATATCGTCGTGCATTAGGGTAAAATTATGGAAAACTTCTACGGCAGTTGCTGGCTTAATAGCTTTTTGCCATTCATCTGTAAACAAAGCCGTCGACATCAAGGTCATGAGCGGGCGTAAGCGTTTGCCTCCCAGAGACATCAGATAGCGAATAGGCTCATAAAGTTCGACAGGCGATTGCCCGTATTGTTGTTGCTGAAATTCTTCTTCTAAAGCTTGGATAAACTGTTTTGTGGTCATACTTTAATCCAACTACTAAGCTGGATACTAAGGGTGATAAATAATGATTGGTGAATAAGTTTGTCAAAATTTGTTCTAAACAAACACTTTTTGAATGTTCAGAATATAACTTTCAATGTATTTTGGGGTATTCTTATTGTATATCGCTTCAAATCTGTCTTTAATCTTAAGTAATCGTGCAGAATTATATTTAAGTTTTGTGTTTTAGGGACAAGGCAACAGGCACAAGGCAAAGAGTGTTAAATTGGTTTTTAGTAACAATAGATATATTCTGCCTAATGCCCAAAGCTGAAAGCCGAAAGCTAAACTTAAATTTTATTTTGCCCACTTACTTACTGAATAAACTTACGATAAAAGAGCATCTAAGAAGCAATTGTAATCCAACTATAAACAACAAACGTTGTATCAAATCTATTTAGTGAAATAACTGAAAATACTCATTTTTTGTTATGTTTTGTCAAAAATAGAAATAAGAAGTGAAACCCAACACAGGAATCAAGTATATTTTCTCTAACTTTGCAAAGCCTCATCTCACCTGAGGGCTAGCCTTATGCTTACACATCAATTAAACCTTCGCAAGCCACTCGCCTTTTTCGATTTAGAAACAACAGGCGTGAATGTTATCAAAGACCGCATCGTCGAAATCAGTATTGCAAAAGCAAATATTGATGGGACAGTAACGGTCAAAACTCGTCGTGTCAATCCAGGAATGCCTATTCCAGTGGAGTCATCGATGGTACACGGTATTTATGATGAAGATGTTGCCAATGAGCCATCCTTCAAGCAAATTGCCAAATCTATGGCTCAATTCTTGGAGGGTTGTGATTTAGCAGGCTTCAATTCTAATCGCTTCGACGTACCAATGTTAGTTGAAGAATTTTTGCGCAATGATGTAGAATTTGACGTCAAAAACCGTCGACTTATCGATGCTCAAAGGATTTTTCACATGATGGAACCACGAAACCTTTCGGCGGCTTATAAGTTCTATTGTAATAAAGAGCTCATAGATGCCCATTCGGCAGAGGCAGACACGATTGCGACCTTGGAAATTTTGAATGCCCAAGTTAAACGATATGAAGGCATCGTAATCAAAAATGAAAAAGGTGAAGATTTTGTCCCTATCAAAAACGATATGGATGCGCTACACGAGTTAACTTCTGCCAAATTGGTAGATTTTGCGCAAAGAATTGTGTTCAACCGTGAAGGCGTAGAAGTAATCAACTTTGGAAAACACGCTGGAAAGCCTGTGGTACAAGTACTTAAGGACGAACCATCGTACTATGATTGGATGATGAAAGGCGATTTTCCACTTGATACAAAGCGAAAACTTACCGAGATAAAGTTACGAGCTTTTAATAATCGATAATAAGGAAAATAATTATAATGAAAAACCGCTTGTATTTGGTTCATATTTTAGCGACTTTTCAAACATATTCCTTATTTTTGCCCCGAATTTTCCGAAAACTGTAAGAACTATAAATGAGCCTCGCACTTCGAGGTTAACCATTTAAAGTTGAATGTTTAGACGAAACTATCCTTTACTGATTTTGAAAAAAGCAGGAAGAATTAGGCTTCATCTATTCACCAAACTTAAAGACTTATGCAACAAATACCTGACGTTATCCGACAAATTCCACTGAACTACTATGTCTGGTTCAGTACGGCTCTATTTTGTATCGGCATTATTGGAGTATTAACACGCCGAAATGCTATCATCATCTTTATGTCAGTCGAATTGATGCTAAATGCAGCCAACCTTCTGTTAGCAGCCTTTTCTTCGTACAAAGCTGACCCTACTGGGCAAGTATTTGTATTCTTTATTATGGCTGTGGCGGCTGCCGAAGTAGCGGTTGGTTTGGCTATCATTGTGATGATTTATCGCAATATTCAATCAATTGATGTAGGTATTTTGAATAAATTAAAGTGGTAATTATCAGGTGTGAGTATTTGAAGTAATTCATTTAAGTCAAAGCTCACTGCTTATAGCTCTAAAAATTATGTCATTAGCAGTACTTATCCCCCTTTTTCCACTAATTGGTTTTTTAATCAACGGGATTGGATTCCGTCGTGTACCAAAATCATTAGTCGGCGTAATCGGCTCGGCGGCAGCGTTGGCTTCATTTGCCTGTGCGCTCAGCCTATTCCTTAACTTTTCTGGTCAGCCAGAAGTTGCGCATATCTTCGATTGGATTACCATCGGAGACCTCAATATTTCGATGTCATTTCAAATCGACCAATTATCCTTATTGATGTTGTTAATTATCACAGGAGTTGGTTCTTTGATTCACATATACTCAATTGGTTATATGCACCACGACGAAGGTTTTGGGAAGTTTTTTGCTTTCTTAAACCTTTTCTTGTTCTTCATGCTTTTGTTGGTATTGGGATCAAACTATGTGGTAATGTTTATCGGTTGGGAAGGTGTAGGTTTGTGTTCTTATTTGCTGATTGGCTTTTGGAACAAAAACACCAACTATGGCAATGCAGCTCGCAAAGCCTTTATTATGAACCGTATTGGTGACTTAGGCTTTTTGTTGGGTATTTTCCTTATCATTACGCACTTTGGTACCGTCGAATACGCTGATGTATTTAGTAAAGTGGTAGAGGGCGGTTATGAGTCGGGCGATAAAACGCTGATGGCCATCACACTTTTATTATTTGTTGGTGCTATGGGTAAATCAGCTCAAATTCCATTGTACACTTGGTTGCCAGATGCGATGGCGGGTCCAACACCAGTATCAGCCCTGATTCACGCAGCAACGATGGTAACTGCGGGTATTTATATGATTATCCGTTCTAATGTGTTGTATAGCCTTTCACCAGAAACACTTGAAGTGATTGGATGGGTAGGTACAGCTACAGCATTGTTGGCAGCCTCAATTGGTTTGTTACAAAACGACATCAAAAAAGTATTGGCTTATTCAACTGTCTCGCAGTTAGGATATATGTTTATGGGCTTAGGCGTTATGGCTTATAGTTCTTCTTTCTTCCACGTAATGACTCACGCATTCTTCAAGGCCTTATTGTTCTTGGGTGCAGGTTCGGTAATTCACGCGATGTCTGATGAACAAGATATTCGCTCGATGGGTGGTTTACGTAAAAAATTACCCATTACATTCATTACTTTCTTGATTGCCACGATTGCGATTTCGGGTATTCCTCCATTTGCAGGTTTCTTCTCAAAAGATGAAATTCTGGCTCATGTATACGAGCACAACAAATTGATGTGGGTATTGGCATTGGCAGGCTCTATGATGACATCATTCTATATGTTTAGATTATTGTTCTTGACTTTCTTTGGAGAATTTAGAGGAACTCACGAACAAGAGCATCATTTGCATGAATCACCAATTGCCATGACAGCACCATTGATGATTTTGGCTGTACTTTCGGCAGCGGGTGGTTTCTTCAACTTGCCACATATTTTTGGTGGACATGCAAGTCTTGCCACATTCATGGAACCATTGTTTGCTCAAAGTCACGTAGAAGCTCATGCACCAGACGAAGCTACAGAAAAAATGTTAATGATTATTTCTGTAATAGCTGCGTTGGTATCAGCAGGTGTTGCTTATGTGATTTATGTAAGCAAAAAGGCTGTTCCTGATGCAGATGGTACGGAGACTGGTCTCCAAAAAGTGGTGTATAACAAATACTATATCGACGAACTATATGATACAGTGTTTGTAAAACCAATCACAGCACTTTCAAACATCTTCTCTTCATTTGTAGAATTCTTGGTTATTGACTTAATTGTTGAAGGAATTGGCAAATTAGTAAAAGGACTTTCGGGAGAAGCACGTTTGGTACAAAATGGTACAACAGGTTATTATATCTTCGCTATGGTAATCTCGATTGCTGTGATGTTGATATGGGGTTTAAGAATCTTCATTTTAGGTTAATATTTCCCCAAAGGTATTCAGCTGTTTTCAAAACAGTTTTTCTAAATAGAATGATTAACAGATAACGTTTTTATAATGTTAACACTTACACTCATACTTCTTCCCATTATCGCAGGGTTGTTGACCCTTAGCACGAAAGGAGAAAATGCGAAAGTTATAGCTTTGGTAGCCGCATTAGTCGAGCTAGCATTAGGAGCTTATACATTTTTTGCTTTTGTACCAGACGCTACTAGCCAGTTTGGCGTATCGTATAATTGGATTGCATCAGCAGGCATCAAGTTCTCAGTGGGTATCGATGGCATTAGCCTTATCTTAGTAAGCCTTACCACTTTGGTAGTGCCGTTTATTATTTTATCTACTTTTCAAAACAATTACGACAAAGCCTCTACTTTCTACTCACTCATCTTGTTTATGCAAGCTGGTTTGGTAGGAGTATTTACAGCAAAAGATGCGTTCTTGTTTTATTTCTTCTTCGAAGCAGCCCTTATCCCTATTTATTTCATTGCTGCGATTTGGGGTGGTGAAAATAGAATCAAAGTAACTTTCAAATTTTTTGTTTATACTATTTTTGGATCATTATTTATGTTGTTGGCCTTGGTGTATTTGTACATCAAAACTCCAACGCATAGTTCTGAAATTACAGCATTATACGAAACAGCAAGATTGCTTGATGCTTCTCAACAAGGCTTTATTTTCTGGGCGTTCTTTATCGCTTTTGCTATTAAAATGCCTTTATTCCCATTCCACACATGGCAACCAGACACCTATGTCGAAGCTCCAACAGCTGGTACAATGTTATTGTCGGGTATTATGCTAAAAATGGGTACTTACGGTCTGATTCGTTTGTTGTTGCCAATTGCACCACTAGGAGTTAAAGCTTGGGGAACAGTAGCTGTGATTTTGGCCATTATCGGAATCGTGTATGGTTCAATCATCGCCATTCAGCAAAAAGATATGAAGCGCTTGATTGCTTATTCATCATTTGCACACGTTGGTTTGATGGCTGCAGGTATTTTCTCAGGAAATATAGATGGTATTCAAGGCTCATTGATACAAATGCTTGCGCATGGCATCAACGTTGTTGGTTTATTTTTTATCGTAGAAATTATCTACCAGCGTACCAAGTCTCGCGAACTATCAAGCCTAGGTGGTATCACCCAAACTACTCCACAGCTTACCGTTTTCTTCATTATTATTATGTTGGGTTCTGTAGCTCTTCCACTAACAAATGGATTCGTTGGTGAATTCTTGTTATTGAAAGGCGTATTTGAGTACAACGCTTGGATGGGTGCTGTAGCTGGACTTACGATTATCCTTGGTGCAGTATATATGCTTCGCCTAGTACAAAAATCAATGTTTGGAACAACCACTTCGTTGACTGAAGGATTTGAAGACCTTGGCCTAACAGAAAGAGCAACTTTATTGCCGATTGCAGTATTAGTAATTGTATTGGGTATTGTGCCTAATATTATACTAAAAGCTTCTGAGCCTGCGGTAAGTCAATTGTTATCAATCATAAATAAGTAAGAAATTTAATCAAGCCTGATGGTGTAACTATCAGACTTAGGATATAGCAGATATGAACGCAATTATAGCTTTATCACTCTTTGGTATTTCCAATTTGTTTTTAGGGTTTTTGAATAACCGTAAAATCTTATTGCCAGCCACCCTCCTATTCGTTCTGATAGCTCTAGGGCTAAATCTAGCCGACTGGAATCATGAGTATTATTGGTTTCACAATATGCTCAAGACTAACAACCTTTCTATCAACTTTACCTCTATTATCTTGGTAGCAACGGCATTGGTTGTAGCAATTTCACGTGGTTTTGGCGAAGATGAAGAGCATACTCACCCAGCTGAATATTATGCAATATTGCTTTTTTCAGTGGTAGGAGCTATCATGATGGTTACTTTCCAGAGCTTGTTTATGTTATTTGTTGGTATCGAAATTCTCTCGGTAGCAATGTATGTATTGACAGGTTCGGACAAGCGTAATTTACGCTCAAACGAAGCGGCGTTGAAGTATTTCTTGATGGGCTCATTTGCTACAGGTATTATGTTATTTGGTATTGCATTGGTTTATGGAGCAACAGGCTCTTTCGATATCAATGGCATAGGCAATATGGTTAATCAAGCCAAATTACAAGATATCATGCTGAATCCTTATGGTCCTATTCTCTATGGTGGTATCATTTTGATTTTTGTTGGTTTACTTTTCAAAATATCTGCAGCTCCTTTCCACTTCTGGACTCCTGATGTTTACGATGGTGCACCAAGTATCTTTACAGCATTCATGTCGACCGTGGTAAAAACCGCAGGGGTAGCTGCTACTTATCGTTTACTTTCGATTTCATTCCCAGCAGTATATGGTTTGTGGGGTAATCCATTAGTATACATCACTTGCTTAACACTCATCATTGGTAATATTACAGCAGTATATCAGCAGAGCTTCAAGCGTATGTTGGCTTACTCGAGTATTTCGCATGCAGGTTATCTATTGATTACAGTTTTGGCCAAAACACCTACAACAAACTCTTCTATCCTATTTTATTCTTTAGCTTATTCAATTGCTACAATTTCTGCTTTTGCAGTATTAATGGTTGTATCTGAAGCAAAGTCAAAATCAGGAAATCCAGACGAAAGTTTCAATGCTCTTAATGGGCTTTCAAAAAACAACCCATTTTTGGCATTTGCACTGACCGTCTCCATGTTATCTTTGGCGGGTATTCCACTTACTGCTGGATTCTTTGGTAAATTTTTCATCTTTGCAGATGCATTTAGTAATGTATCAAGTTTATTTAAAACTATTGCGGTTGTTGCTATTTTAATGTCGGCAGTTGGTATTTACTATTACTTCAAGCCAATTATTGCATCTTACATGAAAAAAGGAGATATAGAAAAAATAGAATTATCTCCTATTTATAAACTAACCTTGATTATAACAACAGCCTTGACAATCCTATTGGGTATTGCTCCAGACCTAGTTAAAAATATTTTCTAAAAGTGTCTAAACAAAAACAATCAAAGCTGCTAAACAAGAAAGATTTCATTGCTTACTTTCTCGTAGCAGGTACAGGAGCAGTAGTTCAATTAGTCTCAGGTAGTATATTAAGAAATCAATTTGACTTAACTTACGGAGCTTCGGTTTCCTATGGTTATATCATCTCCTTTTTTGTAGGTTTTACATTGACAAAAATGTTTGCTTTTGATGCAAGAAATTCGAATCAAACACGACGTGAAATGATAAAATTTATGATGGTAGCAGCTGGCTCATGGGGAGTAACATGGTTTTTTGCTGTAGCATCTCTTTCTTTTGTCAATGACCTTTTGGGAGCACACACGCTTGTGCTACCTATTTTACACAAAAGTATCAATCCAAATGAATTAGGATGCCAGATAGTTGGAATGGGGTTTAGTTTTGTATTCAATTATATCATGCACAAGACATTCACCTTTAGAAGTACTGGTTTTTATAATAGACTAAAAGCTTTTATTCGATAAATAAAAATCCCTGCTGAGATATTCTTGGCAGGGATTTTTAGTATACTTGGCATTACTCCCAAATGCTTTAGCCATAAAATATCACAAAAACAAGATATAAACTCGTCATTGCTAGTGCATTAAATACTAAAAATTAAAACTTTCTAATTATTTTTTACAAGGATTAAGCCCTAAAAATATAACTTTTCAAGTAAAAACAGGTAATAAATAAAGAATTTATCAGGAATTATTAAAAATTAATTAAAAATCTTGTCTAATAACTTGGAGGGAATATAAGTTGTACTTAACTTTGTAACTCAAACCTTAAACACCACAAAAGAAATGAAAAAATTGTTCGCATTCGCATTAGTAGCTGGTATGATGTCATTGGCTGCTTGTTCAGAAAAGAAAGCTGAAACTACTGCTGTTGATTCAGCTGCTGCTCCTGTAGATACTACAGTTGCTGCTGATACTGCTGCTGCTGATTCAGCTGCTGCTGATACTGCTGCTGCTGCTCCTGCTGCTCACTAGTATTTCTGAACGGTTTCGAAAGAAATTAGGAAAAGCCTCATTTAGAATGAGGCTTTTTGCTTTTATACTACTTCCGTTTTTCTGTATATTAGTGTTATGAAAAACGATATTGCAACCTTTCAACAGTTTTTTCCTGCAAAAGCTGTCCCTTACTGTTTCCAACTCTGGAAAAAATATCAGTTTAATTTCAAAATTACTCGTCCTAGAAATTCAAAACTTGGAGACTATTCTTTTCGACGTGAAACTGGGCATCAAATAACCGTAAATGGTAACTTAAACGCTTATGCTTTTACAATCACCTATATTCATGAAGTTGCTCATTTGGTAACTTTTACCCACTATAAACGACGTAAGGAGCCACATGGAAAAGAGTGGAAGATGATGTTTAAAAAAATATTTCTTCCTATTCTTAATCTTGAGGTTTTTCCAGAAAGTATCCTTTTACCACTAACTCAATACTTAGAAAATCCTTCGGCTAGTACGCAAGGATGTATACCTCTGAGTAACGCACTTCGAACATTTGATGAACCCACACACGCAGAAAGCCGTATTCCTCTCACAGAAGTAGAGGAAGGAAAAGATTTTGTCATAAATGGACGGAGTTTCATCAAAGGAGAACTAAGAAGAACACGCTTTTTGTGTACAGAAAAGGCTACTGGCAAACGTTATGTAGTAGCAGCAAATGCGCTAGTAGAATTGTTATAAGAATAGGATAATATCTCTAAAAATGAAAAATTGGTTGTTGGGAGTAAAAATTACTTGTTTGTTGATGTGCCTTTTGCCTGAAGGTTTCGCTCAAAACAGTGTTCTATCAGATGGAAATTGGATAAAAATAGGCATCACTCAAAACGGAGTCTATAAAATTGATAAAAATATATTAACAAAAGGAGGATGGAATCTAAACCAAATCAATCCTCAAAATATCAAATTATTTGGCAACGGAGGAAAACAACTCCCTCAAAAAAATAGTCCCCCTCGCCCCGTCGATCTTATCGAGAACGCAATCGTCGTGAGAGGAGAACAAGACAGCAAATGGGATGATACAGACTACATCTTGTTTTATGGAGATGCACCTCAACAGTTATCTTTTGACAGTAATCAAAAACTCATCTCGCATCAAGTCAATGTCTACTCCGATACTACTTATTATTTTTTGACCCTTGCAAATACCAAAGGTCAGAGAATCCAAACCGCAATTGATGCCAAATCCACAAATTTGATTAAATCATTTGATGATTATCAGTTTCATGAAATAGATAGACGCAACATTTTGGCACAAGCTCCATTTGCTGGCTCGGGTCAAGAATGGTACGGTGAAGAGTTTATCCCAGGTATTCAACAAGTTTTCAACTTCAGTGGACAAGGTATAGTAAGCAACAGCACAGTACTGCTAACCTCTTCGGTATTGAACACCTCGTTTGGTTCTACTGCGTTTAACCTCAGCCTTAATAGCCAAAGTATAGGTACCCAAAATATGGAAGGTATTACCGCTAGCACTTATGATTACAAAGGAAAAGGAATAAAAAATTCATTCAATCTGAGCAGTAGTATTGTCACATCCGATGCTATCGCTGTAGGCTTGACCTTCGACCGAAAAAATATCAGTTCAGGAGGAGCGTTTCTAAATTTTTTGGCAATACAACTAAAACGTAGCATAAAACTCAATGGTGCGCCGTCGCTCCGCTTTAGGTCTTTCGAACAATTGCAATACAATGACTTTCAATTGTTAATCAGTGAGACCAACAACGACCTTAGCGTTTGGAATATCACAAACCCTTTATTTCCTATAAATCAGACCCTTACCAAAAACACAGAAGGTTGGACTATTTCGGGAAATCAAGGTTTACTTCAAGAGTATTTACTATTTAATGAGGCCTTAGCACTAGCGCCTGTATCGAGTGAGAAAATTGATAACCAAAACCTTCATAGCTTAAAAGCTGCAGATTTAATCATTGTATGTGGAGCTTCCATCCAAAAAAGTGCTGAAACTTTAGCAAGTTTTCGAAGAAGTAATGATAAATTAGAGGTAGTAGTAGCAACAAAAGAGAAAATCTATAATGAGTTTTCATCTGGAAAACAAGACATAACTGCCATTCGAGATTTTGTCAAATTTTTATATGACCAAAATCCCTCTAAAGTTAAATATCTTCTCTTGTTGGGCGATGCTTCGTACGATTTTAAGAGGAGAAGTCAGGTCGTAAATGATGAGGTTAAGAATATTTACATACCATCCTATCAAAGCAGGGAATCATTGCATCCTATTTTGAGTTATGCCTCCGATGATTACTTTGGCTTTATGGAACCTGAAGAGGGCGACTGGGATGAAAATGGTGCCAATACCCATACACTCGACATAGGAGTGGGAAGACTTCCTGCAAAAACCAGAGTGGAAGCAGAGGATGTCGTCAATAAAATTATTAACTATCAAAATACCAGTAAAATCGGTGACTGGCGCTCAACCATCACTTTTGTAGCAGATAATGGAGACAACAACCTTCATCAAAATGATGCAGAAGATTTTTCTCAACTTATAGAGCAACTTTCACCTACCTATCGCAGTCAGAAGATATATTTGGATAATTATCCATTATTATCACTAGCTGAAGGACAGCGAAGCCCACAAGCCAAAAATACGCTCTTTCAAGCCTTACAAAATGGTTCATTAATAGTAAATTACAACGGACACGGAGCAGAAACAGGCTGGACAGAAGAACAAATTCTTACGATTAGCGATATAGACCAGCTCAGTAATTTGAAAACTCTCCCTGTCATGCTCACTGCAACATGTCAGTTTGGGCGTTATGATGACCCAAATCAGGTTTCTGGGGCAGAATTGGCAGTATTAAGTAATAAAGGTGGTGCCATAGCACTACTTACTACGACAAGGCCAGTATATCAAAGTACTAACTACCTAATCAATGAAGCATTCTATAAAAACGTGTTTCCGAAGGCCACACAGGCAACGCAACGACTAGGTGACATTGTCAAAGTTACGAAGAATGCAAGTATTGTAGGGGTAGTCAACCGCAACTTTAGTTTGTTGGGCGATCCGTCAATGCAATTACTTTATCCTCAAAAAGATATATACATTGATAGTACCATAGTACAAAATAGAGGCCTAACTGATACTATAAGAGCTTTGGAGCGAGTACAATTTGTAGGAAAAATTCGAACAAATACAGGCCTAATAGATACACAATTTAATGGAAACATATCAGTAATACTTTATGATAAAGTTCAAAAAGTAAGTACCCTTGGTGCAAGCGGCCCAGCTTTTATTTATCAAGATTATAATAATATTTTGTTTAAAGGAACCGCAACTGTCACTAAAGGGCGATTTGAAATAAATATGCTTTTACCTAAAGATATCAATTATCAATACGGAGAAGGGAAGCTATCTTTGTATGCTCAAAACAGCGCAGGAACTCAAGATGCGGCAGGTTTTGAGAGACCTATTATTGGAGGTTCGGGCAAAATAGAAAAAGTTGATAATACAGGGCCAAAAATTCAAGCATATTTGGATGAAAAAATTGAAAAAGAGACGTATATTACAACTTCTAACTCGCGCTTACTCATAGATTTAGAGGATGAAAGTGGCATTAATATTGCAACAGACGGCTTGGGTCATCAAATTCTTTTAACCCTTGATGATACAACCCAAATTATATTAAATCCCTATTATACAAGTGCACTCGACACCTATCAAAGAGGCAATATTATCTATGATTTGAAGGGGTTGAGTGAAGGAGAACATAAATTATCAATAAAAGTTTGGGACACGTACAATAATTCATCAGAAAAAACGTTGCGATTTAAGGTTATTCAAGAAAACATTTCTTCTTTAAAAAACATCAAATCCTTTCCTAACCCATTTATTGATAAAGTTTTTTTTAGCTTTGAGCATAATAGAGAGGGCGATGATGTTGAAATTACTCTCCAAATATTTGATTCACGAGGAACACTTGTCAAAGAGATTTCTCAACAGGCATTCGATATTCCCAGTCCCTACGATAAAATTTATTGGGATTTAACAGAAGATTCTGGCTTGATTGTAAGAGATATTTACTTTTATCGTATTTTTGTAAAGTCACTAACAATATCATATCAGGCTTCAGCAAACGGCAAATTGGTATCCGTTAAATAATTTAAGTAAAGGATTTTAGGGCACAGCTTCAGTTTAGGTTAAAAATATATTACTTTTGGAATGTGCCTCATCCGAACAACTTTAACTTTAAAAACAATGATTAGAAAAGTTACAAACGCTCTACGAGCGTCTTTGATGCTTGGATTGACAATGTCTGCTGCAAGTGTTGTAGCTCAAGTTAGAAATGCACCGTCACCGGTAATTACTTCTTTAATTCAAACTCCAGATGCGCGCGCTGCTGGTATGGGTGACGCTGGCGTTGCAACATCAAACGCTGATGGTGATGCGAATGCAATCTTTTGGAATCCAGGAAAAATGCCTTTCTCAAATAAAGATATTGGCGTTTCTTTATCATACACTCCATGGCTACGCCAATTGGTAAATGACATGGCATTACTTAATGTTAGTGGCTATAAAAAACTTAAAGGAGATCAGGTAATTGGTTTATCCATCCATTATTTCGATATGGGCGTTTTCCAACAAACTGATGGAACTGGTGCTATTCTTGGTAACTTCAACTCAAAAGAATATGCTTTAACTGGTTCGTATTCTCGTAAGTTGTCAGACAAACTAGGTTTAGGGGTAAATATCAAGTATATCAACTCTACATTGTTTAACGGAACGGTAACAAACTCTTCTGGTGGTTCATTTACGGCTCAACCAGTAAACTCTGTAGCTGCGGATATCGGTATTTTCCATACATCAAAAACTGATAAGCCTTGGAACTACAACTGGGGGGTAGCAATCCAGAATATCTCTGGTCGTGTATCTTATGGTGGTAATGAATCTAACTTCATTCCAACTAACTTAAAGGCTGGTTTTGCTGCTATCAACTCTATCGATGCTAGTAATAAGCTTACGTTAACATTGGATATCAACAAATTGATGGTACCAACGCCAAAATATGATTCAAATGGCAAATTGATTCAACCATCTACGGCTATCGGTGGTATCTTGGGTTCATTTGGTGATGCGCCTGGTGGCTTTAGTGAAGAGTTGAAAGAAGTGAGTCTTTCATTTGGTACAGAATACTTATATAACGATATGTTTGCGGGTCGTGTGGGTTACTTCTACGAAAACGGATGGAAAGGTAATCGTAAATACGCTACCGTTGGTTTCGGTATCAAATTCGAGAAGAAATATAGCTTAGATTTCTCTTACTTGGTTCCTACAGGAAGCGGAAGTCCGTTAGCAAATACGCTTAGAGTTTCGTTACAAGCCAACCTAAATTCGGCGCCAAAAGTATCGGCTAATTAAGATTTTAGAATCTTGAAAACAAAAAAGACATTTCTTGAGAAATGTCTTTTTTGTTTTTATACAGTTCTCTTGCTAATTTCAACTTTCACTTTATACACAAAGAATTCTCAATTCATGGCTATAGATATTTTAGATCGTTCTATTACTCCTTCTTTTCAAACTATCAATGAGGTGTTTATCCCCGCTGTAAGAAATGAAACCCTCTCTAATGGTTTACCTCTACATATTATCAATGTGGGCGAACAACCTATTATTAAATTAGAGCTGATTTTCAATGCAGGTAATTGGTTTGAAGCAGGTCGAGGTGTGTCTTTCTTCACTTCAAAAATGCTCAATGAAGGCACTTCCTCTCATAATTCAGGAAGTATAAGTCAGTTTTTTGACCAATATGGCGCCTTTACAGAATTTACACATACCGTAGACAGAGCAAGTTTTGTTCTATATGGTTTAAGCAAACACTTGGAGCATCTTCTACCAATGGTTCAGGAGATTTTGCTGGATTCTGTTTTTCCACAAAAAGAGTTAGATACTATCAAGAAAATACAGCAACAAACGATTCAGGTAAATCAGGAAAAAACGTCTTATCTGGCTAATCAACAAATGCGAAATACCCTTTTTGACGAAAGCCACCCCTATGGTGCAGGCCTAACTCAAGAGGTTATTGAAGGTATTACCAGAGAAAACTTGATTTCTTATTATCAATCACACTGGCAGCATCAACCCTTTAGAGTGTTTCTTTCAGGCAAAATTACTGATACCGAAATAGCTTTAGTTGACCGCATACTTGGCCATATTCCTATCAGCGATACGACTGTTTCGATGCCAAATCATAATCTATTTCCGCAAGGCTCTAGTCCTATTTTAATCGAAAAAGAAAATGCACTTCAATCTTCAATAAGATTGGGAAAACAACTATTTACTCGCTCACACCCCGATTATTATACCATGCTTATTGTAAATGAGATTTTGGGCGGATACTTTGGCTCTAGACTTATGAAAAATATTCGTGAGGAAAAAGGACTTACCTATGGCATTGGCTCAAACGTAGTGCCTTTCTCGAAAGAAGGATATTTCATCATTGGAACTGATGTCAAAAAAGAGTTTACACAGCTCACCATCGACGAAATAATGAAGGAGATTGAACTTCTCCGAACAGAGCTTGTATCTGAGGAAGAATTAACTACTGTTCGAAATTATATGTCGGGGTCTTTTGCAGGTTCATTAAACACACCATTTGAAATTGCAGACCGCTATAAGGTTATCATGTCAGAACAATTGCCACTTGACTTTTATCAGCGATATTTTCAGCATATTCAACAAATTACTTCTAAGGATATCTTAGAGGCAGCCCAAAAGCACTTGGATCCACAAACGCTAGTCGAAGTGGTTGTTGGTGGCAAATAAGATAGGTAGTTTCCTTTATTTTTAGACAAAAAGATGGATTTTTGAAAGAATTATTTGCTTTTAAGAAAGAAGATGGCTAATTTATTAGTAATCAAATTCTTAAAACCGACAATTATGAAAAAAGTATCTCATCTTATTTTACACAAAGGGAACACGGTTAACACTATTGAGGCTCACAAACCAGTTTTTGAAGCACTGGAAATCATGATTTCCAAAAATATTGGAGCACTCATAGTGTATCAGGATGGTGAGTACAAGGGCTTACTTACAGAACGTGACTATGCCCGAAAGGTTGCTATTATGGGTAAAAACTCCCATGATACAAAGGTTTCAGAGATTATGCAAACCAACCCTGCTTCGGTCAAATTTGAGGATTCTATCGAGAAATGTATGGAAATTATGTCCGACAAACATATTCGCTATTTACCTGTTATTGCCGATAAGCACGTGGTTGGACTTGTTTCGATGGGGGATTTGGTTCGTTTTATTATCGAAGATCAGAAAAACACGATTAATCATTTACAAAATTTCATCTCAGGAGCAGTCTCATAATCATAACTCATTGTGCAAATGAGTGATTATTTTTTAGTATGAATTTTACCATAAAGACGCAAAGCATTGCGTATGAAGAATTGTCATTCTGAAATATAGTATCAAAAAAGGCGTTCGAAATTAGTTTTTCGAACGCCTTTTTTGATGAAAACTTGGAGAATTATCCCAATACTATTATTCGAGAGAACCCATTTTTCCTGAAAATAAAGTGGAGAAAATCTCTATACTTCGAAACCAGCCAACTCTTTAAATTCTTGTACCCGCGACAACAACTCTTCGTATGACAAATCAATCAAACGCTCGGTACCGAATTTTTCGACACAGAAAGAAGCCATAGCCGAACCATAAACAATAGCACGTTTCATGTTTTCGAAACTAATATCATCTGTTTTAGCAAGGTAGCCAATAAAACCACCAACGAAAGTGTCACCAGCACCAGTTGGGTCAAATACTTCTTCTAAAGGAAGTGCTGGACAGAAGAATAATTTATCTCCTTGGAAAAGTAATGCCCCATGTTCACCTTTCTTAATAATCAAGGTGTTGGGTCCCATTCCTAAGATTTTCTTTGCAGCAACGCGCAAAGAATATTCGCCAGATAATTGACGAGCTTCCTCATCATTGATACACAACACATCTACCATTTTAAGAACCGCCTTGAGGTCATCCATGGCAATGTCCATCCAAAAGTTCATGGTATCCATCACAATCAACTTAGGGCGATTTGATAAGCGCTCGATTACAGTTTTTTGTACCGCTGGTGTCAAATTACCTAACATAAGATACTGACAATCTTGGTATTCAGCAGGAACAATTGGGTCAAAATTTGCCAATACATTCAGTTCCGTAACCAAGGTATCCCTAGAGTTCATGTTGTTGTGGTAACGACCAGCCCAGAAGAAAGATTTTTCTCCTTGTTTGATTTGAAGACCCGTAGTGTCAATCCCTTTATTTTGTAGTAATTCAATATATTCTTGAGGGAAATCTTCTCCTACTACAGCTACAAGGTTTACTGGTGTTTTGAAATATGAAGATGACAAAGAAATAAATGTTCCTGCGCCACCAATAATTTTATCTGTCTTTCCAAAAGGCGTCTCGATAGCATCAAATGCTACCGAACCAATAGCTAATAAACTCATTTAGTTTTTGTTATAGTTGAATAATTGGCAAAGATACAAAATACTCTGCAATCCTGAGAGTGTTAGAAACAGGAAACCCATATTTGCGGTTTAACCAACCCTAGGGCAACGGGTAAATGGTTTTTCACGATCAAATAAATAACGATAAGTTATATATTCTTTGTCGCGAGTAGTACCTAATTGCGATACAAAACGGTTCATTTTGGGATTGAAGTCTCCTACCCAGTTCATATCAATCGTTTCATACTGAAAGAATGGATTACTTTGTGCCTCCAATCGAAGTTTAATAGCAATAGCCGATTCGACTCCCTTCCCTTGATAATCGGGCACAACCCCAAAAATTAATCCACATGTACGAGTAACAACCCCCTTCCAAAGTAAAAGCATAAATTTGATTTTCTCCCAAATACCAAATTTTCCGTTCAAATGTTTCACAATTTGGTTCAAATCTGGAATTACGATAAAGAACGCAATGGGTCTATCGCCATCGTAGGCAAACCAAATCAGCTTTTCTTCGATGATTGGCTTCATTTGGGCAACCAAGCTTTGAGCCTGCTCTTGATTCATGGCCTTTACGCCAGGAAATTTTGCCCAGGCTTCATTATAAATCGTACGGAAGTCTTCACCAAACTTTGATAACTCACGCTTGGTAATATGCTGGAAGGTAATATTCGTATTTGCATAAATTCGATAAGCCTTATCCATTACGCTCTTGTCGGCCGTAGAAGCCAAAATATAAGCCGAATAAACATACTGTTGGAAATAATCCTTGAAGCCATATTCTTCAAAAAATGAAATGTAATATTGCTTGGTCCAAGGCATTTTATAAGTAGGCTCAAACTCCCAACCTTTCACCATCAAGCCCCAAAAAGAATCACGCTCGCCAAAATTGATTGGCCCATCCATAGCCTCCATCCCACGGTTGAGGAGCCACTCTTTGCAAGTATCAAACAGTAAAAAAGCCGCATCTTTGTTATCAATACATTCAAAAAAACCCATCCCGCCAGTAGGTTGTGGTTCGTTTTTGGAGGTTTCATGATTAATAAAAGCAGCTACACGACCGAGCGTTTCGCCTTGGTCATCTTGCAAAACCCAACGCGTACATTCGCCATGTTTAAAAAGTTTATTTTTAGCTGGGTTAAAAGTATTTTCAATATCTTGATCAAGAGGGCGAATCCAGTTTTTATCTGATGCATATAATTTTACTGGAAATTCCAAAAACTCTTTTTGAAGCTTTTTATCATTAGCAACTTCTAAAATCCTCATCTGTTTGGTTGTTGATTAAAAGTTTTGAGCGAAAAAATCCTTCAAAGATAGTCTTTTTTACGTTATTTGATTGGAGAGATTCTTCTGGAGACTAAGCGAGCCATTTACCCAAGTTAAACAGGGAATTAGTATATTTCGAAATACTTCTACCGAAAGCCTCTAGCCAACAGGCGAAAGCCAATAAGTTTTATTAGTTTTGTAAACTCAATCCTATCGGATAGCTCAAGATGAAAAATTATATACTCAGAGCCGA
Source organism: Flectobacillus sp. (assembly GCF_049240685.1). Taxonomy (NCBI): domain Bacteria; kingdom Pseudomonadati; phylum Bacteroidota; class Cytophagia; order Cytophagales; family Flectobacillaceae; genus Flectobacillus; species Flectobacillus sp. The sequence goes on along the minus strand of NZ_JBMLSD010000113.1, from coordinate 9,842 downwards.
AGACGAGATAGAAAGTGCCAAATACCTTTATCAAAATGATTTTTATCGTGGCACACTCAACCACTGCTATTATGCCTGTACTTGGCTAATGCGTGGATTGCTTGCAGAAAGAGGCATCATTATCAAAATGCTAGACTCAGCATTTGCTTTCTTTGAGGAATATATCGCCAAAAACGAGCCTATTCCAAACGGAATTCAGCAATTTATCAAAATACTTGTGCAAGAATATCAAGTACTTCAGAAGGATATAGCTGGAGATTTTGTGGCAGATGAAATTTTGTCATATATCGAAAAAACGGAAGACTTTTTGTGCTTTGTCAAAACCCAAGCCGATTTGTCCGAGCGTAGTAATTAGAATTTGTGAATCAATTTCAATGTGTTATACTCTTATGAACTTTAATCCTACAGAACTTAGTGCACATTTTCGATGTTGCCTCTGATACATTGCTTTTCCAAAAACAACCTTTTATTTTACTTAAATGTACTGCCTCGCTGTACATTTGGATAATCAATCAATCCGATGCAACCATTAAAAATATATAATACCCTCTCCAGAGAAAAAGAACTTTTTCAACCCATCAACGCTCCACATGTGGGCATGTACGTTTGTGGCCCTACTGTTTACAATTATGTACATCTTGGCAATGTAAGAACATTTACGACTTTTGATACGCTTTATCGTTATTTAACACATATCGGTTACAAAGTTCGTTATGTTCGCAATATTACCGATGTGGGACACTTGGTAGGTGACGGCGACGAGGGTGAAGATAAAATTGGGAAAATGGCGAAGTTAGAAAAACTAGAGCCTATGGAAATCGTACAGCGCTATACCAACGACTTCCATCATGTTTTGACCCAATTCAACTTATTGCCGCCTAGTATTGAGCCTTCGGCCACAGGTCATATTGTAGAGCAAATTGAAACTACCAAAACTTTAATCGAAAAAGGACTTGCTTACGAATCTAATGGTTCGGTTTATTTTGATATCTCAAAATACAACGAGCAAGGCGGTGAATATGGCAAATTGTCAGGTCGTGTAATTGAAGATCTTTTAGTAGAAACTCGCGATTTGGATGGAGTAGGCGAAAAACGCAATCCATTAGACTTTGCATTGTGGAAAAAAGCTGCTCCAGAGCACATTATGCGTTGGCCTTCGCCTTGGGGCGATGGATTCCCGGGCTGGCACTTGGAGTGTACGTGCATGAGTACCAAGTACTTGGGCGAAACCTTTGATATTCATGGAGGTGGCATGGACCTCAAATTTCCACACCACGAATGTGAAATAGCTCAGGCTAAAGGTAGTACAGGAATTGATCCAGTAAGATATTGGATGCATTCAAATATGCTGACCGTCAATGGCCAAAAAATGTCAAAGTCACTAGGAAATTCTTTCCTACCTGCTGAATTGTTTGCAGGATCGCATCCATTGCTCGAACAAGCGTATTCGCCTATGACAGTGCGATTTTTTATGTTGCAATCACAGTATAGAAGTACGCTAGATTTTTCTAACGATGCATTAAAATCTGCCCAAAAAGGCTATAAACGCTTGATGAATGGTTTAAGAATTATCAAAAAACTAAGCTATCAAGCCGACGATAACACTGCATCAGATGAAAAACAAGTTTTAGAAGTTAGAAAAGGAATTCAAAGCTGCTATGATGGTTTGAACGATGACCTTAACACGGCAGTAGCTATTGCAGGCTTATTTAATTTATTGAAAAAAATTAACCAGCTGTATATGGGACAAGTATTACCAGCACAATTGGGAGAAGAAGTATTCAATGAATTGAAGGCAACGTTTGTAGCAATAACCGAAGATGTCTTAGGCTTGAAAGAAGAATCAAATGCCAACATCGATGCTTTTGCTAATGGCATGTTGGTGCTTTATTCAGAATACAAAGAAGCTAAACAATATGACAAAGTAGACCAAATCAGATCCTACTTCAAGGCGAATGGTCTTGTAATTAAGGATATGAAAACAAAAATTGATTGGGCTTACGAAGAATAGATTACATAAAATTTGCTATTTTGCAAACAATAGTCCAGGATGTTATACTTTGAATATCAATACCTTAGCTCATAACAAAGCGCCTTTAGCTTTATGCTTTACGCCCAAAGCTAAAGGCTTATTTCTAGTAAATGGTTTGTTGAAGGCACTAGGCAACAGGCACTAGGCAAAGAGTGTTAAATTGCTTTTAGTAAGAAAAGACATGTTTTTGTTGAAGGCTCAAAGCTGAAAGCCGTAAGCTAAAT
>NZ_JBMLSD010000113.1:0-7486 GCF_049240685.1 Flectobacillus sp. | reverse complement strand
GCTCAAAGCTGAAAGCCGTAAGCTAAATAAAAAAGGATTATAAAGAACTTTTGCCGAATGCCTACGGCTTACAGCCTAAACAGTGTTAAATTGCTTTTAGTAAGAAAAGATATGTTTTTGTTGAAGGCTCAAAGCTGAAAGCCGTAAGCTAAATAAAAAAGGATTATAAAGAACTTTTGCCGAATGCCTACGGCTTACAGCCTAAAGCTTAAAGCAAGTAAAATTACTTATCTATAAAAGAGTGTTTATTTATCAAAATTAAACTAACGCTTCTTGTTTTGGGTTATCTAGTTAGGTCTTCAGACATAATTATCGATGTACATTCGTCTTTGACGATTTAAACCGTTCTGCTAATTTTTAGCTTCATAACTCTTATTTGGCACTATGAGAACCCCAATATTGACTCCTATTGTCAGAACACTTATCGTTCTTAACGTGGTAGTGTTTATTGTACAATCCATTAACCATCAATATGACAACCAGATAATTTCATTGTTTGGCTTGTATTATTTTGAATCCGAAAAGTTCAACCCCATTCAGCTGGTAAGCTACATGTTTGTTCATAGTAGCTCAAGACACTTAATCAGCAATATGTTAGGTTTGTTCTTTATAGGCCCCATGCTAGAGAGATTTTGGGGAGAAAAACGCTTTTTAGTATTTTATATGCTCACAGGTATCGGAGCAGGTTTACTATATATGGGTGTCAAATATTTTGACTATGCCTCCTTGATTGATGCTACAAAAGCCTATGTGCTACATCCAGATCTTGAAATGTTCAAAAAGTTTCTTGCTGAGTTTTATCCAAATGGTCTCCCAGGTATGGCAACTGAGTATATTCCGAGTTCAGGGCGAATAAATGTACAAGATTCTGTCATTATAGCTGAAGAAAGCCTAAGAGCAGTATTGAACACCCCCACTATCGGAGCTTCAGGAGCAGTGTTTGGTGTAATGGCTGGCTTTGGGATGCTATTCCCTAATACGGAGCTCACTCTTTTTCCAATTCCTATTCCTATCAAAGCCAAATATTTAGTAGCTTTATATGCATTATTTGAGTACTACAGCGGTATTCATAAAACTCCAGGTGATAACATTGCCCATTTTGCTCACCTCGGAGGTATGCTAATTGCTTTTATTATCATAAAAATTTGGGGAAAAAGTCGCAACAATTTCTATTAACAATACGATTAATAAATCATCGAGCAACAATTAGAAATTTTGACTCGTTATTGATAAATTACAACACAAATGATACAGCTATCTTCACGAAAGTGTAGACCATTGATATTAGTAATTTAATACGCAGAATAAAATTTAAGTTTTGAGCTTTCGACTTTGGGCATTCTACAAAAATATATCTTTCGTTACTAAAAAACATTGTAACACGTTTTGCCTTGTACCTGTTGCCTATGGTCTAGTACCCAAACACAACTTAAATCTTGTTTAGCACTATTACTTAAAAGTATAGAAAAATTATTTTTAAATAAATTTGCACACAATTTAACTGACCCATATATAAATAAGTATAGGTTTTGAAAAGATTATCACAATGAGTGGGATTTTGGATGATTTTAAAGATGCTTTCGCCAAGCGAAATAATGGATTAGTACAGCTAATTTGGCTGAATGTGGCCGTGTATGTCTTAACCTTACTTTTGTTTGTAACATTCACGGTTGTTTTTAAAGGAGGAGAGCTTTACTACAAAATGCTTTCGTACGTAAATCTATCTCCTGACCTTTCAATCTTGGTATTTAGACCTTGGACAATCTTTACGAATGTATTCATTCATAGTATCAATCCAATTATGCATATATTCCCCAATATGCTGATATTGTATTGGTTTGGTAGTATTCTTCAAGAATATTTAGGTAGCCAGCGACTGATAAGTGTATATATTTGGGGTGCTTTGATTAGTGCTCTTTTAGCCATTGCAGTATATAATCTTGTACCATTTTATATAAATCGTATTCCAGAAACGACTATCATTGGCTCTTCTGGTAGTGTCATGGCAGTAGCTTTTGCCACTGCAACCTTGGTGCCAGATCACACGGTCTATTTATTCTTGATAGGCCCAGTTAGAATCAAATATATTGCTTTTTTTATGTTTATTCTTTCTTTGGCAGGGTCGATAGGCGCCAATGCCGCAGGAGGTGTCATTCATATTGGAGGAGCGTTGTCGGGGTATTTGTGCATCAATCAGCTAAAGGCTGGAAGAGACTGGAGTGTTCCGATTGAGGCAATAGTAAATTTCTGGAATAATTTATTTAAAAAACGTTCGCAAGCAAAAATACGCGTGGCATACCGTCAAAAAGAAGCAAGCTACAGTAGTTCAACGACAGGGCATTCGGGTTTTCCAGACGAGGAAGAAGTAGACGAAATCCTTGATAAAATCTCGCGCTCGGGATATGAAAGCCTCACTAAAGAGGAAAAACAAAAACTATTTAAGGCTTCTCAAAAATAAGAAAAAAGCGATTGCAAATGAGCAACAAAAAGGGGGTGTGTCAGAATACACACATCCCCTTTTTTATTTGCCCAAAATAATTGCGTAAATTGCACAAAATTTGGGCATATCAGTAATCCAACTTTTCAGTATAGAATTTTCAAAACAATTTAGATACTCTCTTGTTTATACTTCAAACGATAGATGAATCTATTGCTCAATTGATAAGTACAAAGCAACAAACTAGTAGAAATTATCTACTTATAGACCAATCAAAAACATGCAAATTACACCAGGCAAAATACTAGCTCAAATCAACTCCCCCGAGGATTTGAGAAAACGTGACCGCTCGGAATTGTTGCAAATTTGCGACGAACTACGTCAGTATATCATCGATAACGTATCGGTATATGGTGGCCACTTTGGCGCATCTCTTGGTGTTGTCGAATTATCAGTTGCTCTTCATTACGTATTTAATACCCCCGACGACCAATTAATTTGGGATGTTGGTCATCAGGCGTATGGACATAAAATTTTAACGGGTCGTAGAGATACATTCCATACCAATCGCTTGTATGGCGGTATATCTGGCTTTCCTAAACGAAAAGAGAGTTCTTACGATGCTTTTGGCGTTGGACACTCCTCTACTTCTATTTCGGCAGCATTAGGAATGGCCGTTGCTTCAAAATACAAAGGCGAAAACCACCGACAGCACATCGCAGTCATTGGTGATGGTTCGATGACAGCTGGAATGGCCTTTGAAGCAATGAATCATGCCGGAGATATTCCAAACAATATGCTCATTGTGTTGAATGACAATTGCATGGCCATCGACCCAAACGTCGGAGCATTGAAGGAATACTTAACTGATATTACAACCTCACATACCTACAATAGAGTAAAAGACGAGGTTTGGAATTTGTTAGGCAAAATGTCTAATTTCGGAAAATCAGCACAAGAGATTGTTTCTAAAATTGAGAATGGACTAAAAGCTACTATCCTTAAACAAAGCAATTTATTTGAATCTTTAAATCTTCGTTACTTTGGTCCTATTGATGGTCACGATGTCGAATACCTTACCACAGTTTTGAATGACTTAAAAGATATTCCTGGCCCGAAGATTCTTCACTGTATAACAACCAAAGGTAAAGGTTACGCTTTGGCCGAAAAAGATCAAACCTTGTGGCATGCCCCAGGTAAGTTTGATAAAATTACTGGTGAAATCAAAAAGAAAGTTTACGCTACTCCTCAGCCTCCAAAATACCAAGATGTATTTGGTCATACCATCGTTGAGCTTGCAGAGCAAAATCCTAAGATTATGGGTGTTACTCCTGCCATGCCTTCGGGTAGCTCGCTCAATATCATGATGAAAGCTATGCCACATCGTGCTTTTGACGTAGGTATTGCCGAACAACACGCCGTTACATTTTCGGCAGGGATGGCTACGCAAGGACTAACCGTATTTTGTAATATTTATTCTACATTCATGCAAAGAGCTTTCGACCAAGTGGTGCATGATGTAGCAATTCAGGAATTACCCGTTATTTTTTGCTTAGACAGGGCGGGCTTTGCAGGAGCCGATGGCCCAACCCACCATGGTGCTTATGATATTGCATATATGCGTTGTATTCCGAATATGATTGTTTTTTCTCCAATGAATGAACAAGAACTTCGCAATATTATGTATACCACTTCCTTGGATGAGTTTAAAGAATTAAAGCAAGCTATTTCTATTCGCTACCCTCGTGGCGAAGGTGTGATGCCTCATTGGAAAACACCATTCGAGAAGATGGAAATTGGAAAGGGTAGAAAAGTAAAGGATGGTGAGAAGGTTGCCATTCTAACCTTAGGGCATATCGGAAACTATGCTGTAAAAGCATGCGAGGAGCTAGCTATTGAAGGTATTAATCCTGCGCATTATGATATGCGTTTCGTAAAACCTTTGGATGAAGTTATGCTCCATGAAATTTTCCAAAACTTTGAGAAAGTTATCACAGTAGAAGATGGATGTTTGCAAGGAGGGTTTGGTTCGGCGGTTGCAGAATTTATGCTTGATCATGATTACTCGTCACAAATCAAGCGACTTGGAATACCCGATAGAATCGTAGAGCATGGCGAACAATTAGAACTACACAAAGAATGTGGTTTTGACCCAGAGGGTATAGCACAAGCCGTCAGAGAAATATTAGGTCGTGAAAAGGCTACTCATTCCAACAATATCGTCACTATCACGATGAATTAAAAGATTTTATCTTCTTCAAAGGCGAGAGTTTTCTCGCCTTTTTTATTATCTATACTTTGATAAATCGAGCTATCTTTGTAGGTTTGATATCTAAGACACTCTATTCCTTTACTACAACTATGCAAATCAATCGACTAAGCTATTAATTTCTCTTTTAAAATGATTCGTTGGATACTACTGATTTTGGTTGTTTTCTCTTCGCAGTTCGCATTTTCTCAAAAAGAAATCGTGATTAATAACCCTAATCAAGCCCTTTCTATAGGAGGTAATGTGGAAATTCTTGAAGACCCCAAAGGCATTTACTCATTATATGATGTATTAAAACGCCCCGACGTTGACGCTCGTTTTATTAAAAGTCTTCAAGCTAGCCCTAATTTCGGTATTACAAAATCAGTAATTTGGTCACGGTTTACGGTAGTAAATAAATCTGGTCAACGCCTATATCTAGAAATAGGCGAGCCTGTTCTGGATAGTATTACGATTTACCGTGTAGATCAAGGAACAATTACTCACAAAAAGCTAGGCGTTTATCAACACAAAACCAACAGAGATATTCAAACCAATCTATATTTAGTTGATTTGGAGCTTAATTCTGACCAAAAATGTACCTATTACATTCGTATACAAAACACCCTACCACTCTTGTTTCCTTTGAGAGTAGCTCCATTGAAGGTATTTTTTGAGGACAACCACCCCAAAGACCTCATGCAGGGCATCTACTTGGGGATTATGTTGGTAATGGCTATTTTCAACTTTTTTATATTCTGGACAGTACGAAGTAAGGAATATTTATATTACGTTATGTATGTATTGGCTTTTGCAGGTTTTTTCTCCTTCAATAAAGGTATTGGACATGAATATTTATGGCCAAATGCCTTGTGGTTCAATCATTTTACCTCTGTATTTATTTCGGCAGTGATTGGGTTTGGGCTGCTGTTTGCTGAAAGCTTTTTAGACGCCAATAAGTATATTCCTTCTTCTTATAAGACTGTCCGTATATTACTTTCTGCAATTGTGTTCTTTTTAGTAGCCAACTGGCTAGGTGCTGGTGCAATGAGCACACAAATTTTACATAGCATTGCGTTTTTAGCGGTAATTTATATCTTATTTTTGGCAATTTATATATGGATTCAGGGTTCGCAAGCAGCCTTGTTTTTCTTAGTTGCTTGGGCGGTAATGTTGGTAAGTGCCCTTATATTTATTCTACAACTTTCTAATGTTTTACAAAGTGACAACTTTACGAGAAATGCCCTACAGGTAGGTTCGGCTTTGGAAGTTGTACTACTATCATTTGCCTTAGCTTATCGAATCAACTATTATCGTTTAGAGAAAGAAAAGTATCAAGCAGAAGTAATCCAACAGCTTCGAGAGAATGAACAAATTAGAAGTCGCATCGCACGTGACTTACACGACGATATTGGGAGTACTTTGAGTAGCATCGGAATACTAAGCCAAGTTGTTGAATACCAGATAGATAAAAATCCTCTATCTGTAAAAGAGCTGGTTCAGCGTATCAATGAAAGTTCTCAAAAAGTACAACGTTCATTAAGTGACATCGTCTGGACAACCAGACAGACGAGTAATAGTTTTGGCGAAGTATTAGTCAAAATGAAAGAATTTGCAGCGGAAGTATTTGAACCAAAGAATATTAATTATCATTTCCAAACCGAAAATTTACCTGATATCCAGCTATCGGCCAACAAGCAATATAACCTCTATTTGATCTTCAAAGAGGCAATCAATAATATTGTTAAATATGCTGAAGCGACAGAGGTAAACATAGAAATCAGTTTCGAGAATTCTGAGCTACGTTTATTCGTCAAAGACAATGGGATAGGCTTTGATGAAAGTCTCATCAAAGCAGGTAATGGTTTAGGAAATATGCGCAAACGAGCCGAAAGTCTTGGAGGAAGTATTACTATACTTTCTAGGGTAGGAAAAGGTAGTTTTATCGAGCTCAAAGTATTGATAAAGCAATCTTAAGTTGATAGACAAAAATGCATGATTTTGTTAGAAATACGCAAAATAAAAATTAATCCTTGAGCTTTCAGCGCTGGGTATTCGGCAAAAATATATGTATCGTTACTAAAAAATATTTCCACACTTCTTGCCTTGTGTCTTCAACACAAAACTTAAATCTAATTTTTCAGGTAAGTAAAAAGACGTTATTAGTTAGCAGTATATCAGTTATTGTAATACAATCATAATCATAAGGTTCTAGTCAACTTTTACTTTTAAGATAATATTAATTTAATCTTTCCTGCTACTTAAGTTATCGTGCAAAATTATATTTAAGTTTTGTATTTTAGGGACAAGGCAACAGGCACAAGGCAAAGAGTGTTACAATGTTTTTAACGACCACGGACAAGCATTTTCCCAAAAGCCCACCGCCGAAAGCCGATACCTGAAAGCTTAAAGCACAATCTTAAACTTTATTTTGCGTACTAACTTAATAGGCTGTAAACTAAAGCAAAAAAGGAGTTTTTTATTAAATAATAAAGACCTTTTGCCTAACGCCTGGTACTTAAATTTAATTTTGTGCAATAACCTCTACCATAATCAGTCTTTCTATCAGTAAATAGAGATTGAAGAGTAATTTGTTACGGTGCCTGCATTTTAAAGACCCCTCCTTTATCCAAACTTTACTTGTAAGTATAAACACTTACAAAGATGCTGGATTTACTAGGGGAAAAGGCTACTTCTATAAAGTTTCGGTACTAGATTCACAAAACCAAGCAAGCATTCTTATCAGCGAAGTTGGAATAAGTTGGCAGTAGCTAATCAGGGCTTATCGTAAATATGAAGAA
>NZ_JBMLSD010000112.1:0-3445 GCF_049240685.1 Flectobacillus sp. | reverse complement strand
GACATTGGAGAGGGGTGCTTACATTTGAGCACCAAATGTTTTTGGGTATCAATAACAGCTCCTTTATCTTGCGCATATTTACCCCAAAGTAAAAAAACAAGTCCCTCCTTTTCGTCTGATAAGCATTTTATGACAGCATCTGTAAATTGTTCCCAACCTTTCTTTTGGTGTGAGCCAGCGCTATTGGCACGAACTGTCAGCGTAGCATTCAGCATTAATACGCCTTGGGTAGCCCATCTTTCGAGATTCCCCGACAAGGGTATCTGAATACCCAAATCGTCTTTTATTTCCCTAAATATATTCACTAAAGACGGGGGAAATGCCACGCCATCGTTTACAGAAAACGAAAGCCCCATGGCTTGATTGGGTCCATGATATGGATCTTGTCCAAGAATTATCACCTTAGTTTGATCAAATGGACATTTGTCAAAGGCATTGAAAATCAGCTTTCCCGGAGGATATATCTTTTGTGTTTGGTATTCTTCTTTAATGAAACTCACCAATTGATTAAAATAAGGTTTTTCGAACTCACTTGAAAGTCTGGCCTTCCATGAAGGCTCAATTTTTACGTCCATATTTGTATTTCGATTTTATGAAAATGGAGATACTTCTGTCAATGAAATTGTTGTTTTTTAACAAAACTACATATTTTCAGATTTTCAAAACTAACTTTGTATTACCTAATACGGTAACAAAATCGGAATTATATTTATTTTTACACTGTTAAAAGAATGAGAATTGTACACCACCTGTAAATTTACTTGTACACTTAATAACGAAAAACATGGTTTCGGCAATTACACATGGCATAAAAGTATCGGTAGAAACAGAGTATCAACCTCAGTACTCTAATCCATCTCATGCTCATTTTGTTTTTTCTTATCGTATAAAAATCGATAATGAAAGCGAATTTACCGTTAAATTGCTTCATCGACACTGGATTATTGTAGACTCAAACGGTTTGGAGCGCCAAGTTTCTGGCGAAGGAGTAGTTGGCCAACAACCTGTTATTGAGCCCGGGCAATCGCATGAGTATTCTAGTGGATGTAACTTTAATACTTCAATTGGAAAAATGAAAGGTAGTTATACGATGGAACGGGTATTTGATGGCAAAAAATTCAATGTTACGATTCCCAATTTTACGATGATTGTACCTTACCGTTTGAATTAATACTTTTTTGTTTTGATTAAATCTTATCTAAAATATCTTTTGAAAGCAGGCAACGAGCATGCTGTTCACTCTCCTTTTGTTTTTGATTTGTATTACCGTGCCATCAAACCGCACGAGGGTCGTTATCTTCAGTTAATTCGCGTCGAACCGCCAGATACAAACGCTCCTACACGTATCACCAACCATCCAGACCATATTAGTGCAATAGAAAGTCTTCGAGATTTACTCCAAAAAGACCAAAGAAGTATTGAAATTACGGAATTGGGTGCGGGCTCTAAAGTTTATGCTGGAAATCATCGAAAAGTGGCAGATTTGTGTAAAACTGCGCTAAAGCCTCGTAAATACGCGCAACTATTAGCTCGATTAGTAAGCTATTTTGAACCCAAAACAATCTTAGATTTAGGAACGTCCCTAGGCCTAACTACCGCCTACATGGCTATGAGTGCCAAAAATGCACAAGTGATAAGCTTTGAAGGATGTAATGAGACCGCAAAAATCGCTCGTGAAAATTTCCAGAAACTCGGACTTGAGAATATACAGCTTCAGGTGGGTAATATTGACGAAACGCTCGGAAGCACCCTTATCAATCTTCCTAAAATAGATTTTGTATTTGTGGATGCAAACCATCGAAAAGCACCAACAATCGCTTATTTTGAGCAGTTATTAACAAAAACTCATGACAATTCGGTTATTATATTTGATGACATCTATTGGTCTAAGGAAATGACAGAAGCCTGGGAAAGTATCAAGTCTCATTCTAGTGTCGGCATTAGCATCGATTTGTTTCAATTTGGCATTATCCTTTTTAGAAAAACACAGGCAAAACAACACTTTGTCTTAAGATATTAAGTAAAAATTGCATGCTCTATGAAACAATTAAGCAACAGTATTTCAGTTATTTGGATTAAAAATCACCTTAGGAATAAAGTAGATAACCATCATTAGAATGATGACTTCGAAGATGATCAAAGCATGGATTATACCGAGGATATCAGACAAATAACCCAAAAAAATAGCTGGAATACCAAAACCTATATATCCTACAAACATAAATCCAGAAACTGCGCGAGCCCGTTGTACTCCTCCAATATTAGATATAATAGCCAATCCTCCCAAATAAGAAAATCCATAAGCAGCCATTCCAATAATTGAAGCCCCTAACAAAATTACTGGAAATTGAGACATCTCAAGGCCTACTATAACTAATCCAAAACCAATGGGTAAAAGCGCATAGCCTATTTTTACAGCCTTTTGAGGGTTATAATTACGAATAATGGGTTGCAAAAAAGCCTCAGTCCAATTAATAAGCACCAAACAAAACCCTGCGTAAGCTGTCATTCCGATCAAAGATAATTGTCCCGGAATGATGGCAATCACAATACCTGTAACAGCCCAACAAAGTCCTATGCCGATATTAATTGGGAGCGAATCCTTCGGGAAATAGGGTAATCTCATCACTTTTCCTCCGAGGGGAGGAAAATCTGGTAAAAAGAGCATTAAAATCAATCCTATCACCGTTAAAACTATCAAGATTGGATAACTAACAGGTACCAATGTAAAGTGATTAATGATGAGGATAGTAGTAGTAAGTGCCCCTCCACTAAAACCAATCGCTGTAGCAAAAGTTGCTATATTTGCTGCCTTGGTAGCCGCATGTTTTTCGAGATTAGCTTCGATAAGTTCGGTCAAATAGGCAGTCCCAGTACCCATGCTCAATCCTAAGGCGATTCCTTGGCAAAAGCGAGCCCAAACAAGAGCAAATATATCTGGCTTTATGGTGATAATACTTGTGGCTAACAAAGAAAACAAAACACTAATTATCATTATTTTCTTTCGTCCGATTTTGTCAGAAATACCCCCCAAAAATATATAACAAGGAAGCATGCCTATAATATAGGAGGCCAATACTAAGGCCGTTTGACCATTATTTAGTCCTTGGTTTTGCGCATAAACTCTAAACAGAGGCATAGATATATTGACCGAAAGCGTAACCAACAGCAAGGCATTTGCAACTATGTACTTTGATTTTTTAATCATTTTTTCAGGGATGTACGATAAATTTTGTACATGGTTAAAGAAAATTATCAAAAAGCAAATAAAATATTTTAAAAACTATTAATTTAGCAATTATACCCATCCATAAAACCAATGAACACTTCGAGCGTATTAAACATCTATTCATAAAAGGTAATATATGCTATTGTTAGGTGAGCAAAATTAGATTTAGGTACTCAGCTTTAGGCTGTATGCCATTTGCATTTGGCAGAAGGTCTT
>NZ_JBMLSD010000111.1:5975-11519 GCF_049240685.1 Flectobacillus sp. | reverse complement strand
AAAGAGTGCTAAAATATTTTTAACGACCACGGACATGCATTTTTGCCATAGCCCACCGCCGAAAGCCGATACCTGAAAGCTTAATGCACAATCTTAAACTTTATTTTGCGTACTAACTTAAGTAAGTAATGGGCACATTATCCCAATAAGCTGTGAGCCATAAGCTAAAAGACAAAGAGGTATTTTTATAAAATGATAAAGACCTTTTGCCTCGGGCTTTCAGCGGTGGGCTTTTGTCAAAAGTGTGGCTAAGGGTATTGAAAAACTTTTTAAAACTCTTTGTCTCTTGCCCAATGCCTAACAACTTATTAATCAACAGTAGTCTATTTGAATATTCTTTTGACCGTTTAATTTTCTAAAAAAATATAATACTCCAGTAAAGTTTTTATAGCTTTGAATAGTTTGAAAATATTTATTTCAAATTATTCAAAGCTTTTTTATTTTACCAGTAACAATCATCCATGCTATCAGGAATCGTAATTTTATTCACCCTTGGCTATTTGGCCATTGCCCTCGAACATCCTATCAAAGTCAATAAAACTGCCACGGCCTTGCTTACAGGCGTGGCTTGCTGGACAGTCTATGCTCTCGGAAGTGCTCACGAATCAGAAAAGGTCGTCAGCGAGCTTTCACATCACTTAGGAAGTGTTTCCGAAATACTTTTCTTCTTGTTAGGCGCCATGACTATTGTCGAGCTAGTAGATGCCCATCAAGGTTTCAAACTTATTACCGACCGCATTACTTCCAAAAATAAAGTAACACTTCTCTGGACATTGGGGCTAATTACGTTTTTTCTTTCGGCTGCCCTCGATAACCTAACCACGGCTATTGTCATGGTTTCGGTACTGCGTAAATTAATCAAAGAGCCAGAGACCCGTAAGCTTTTTGCGGGAATCGTCATCATTGCTGCCAATGCAGGTGGAGCGTGGTCGCCAATTGGGGATGTCACTACCACAATGTTATGGATTGGAGGACAAATCACTGCAGGGAATATTATGAAAGGGTTGTTTATACCAAGCCTAATTTCTTTATTAGTTCCTCTTTTGTTTATGACTTCTCGACTCAAAGGAAAAGTGAAATCTTTGCCTCCCGAAGAGCAAACATATTCGCCCGACACGGCTCATCAACTCATTGTAGAAACCCAAAATTCGACTATCATGCTTGTAGTAGGCTTGGGGAGCTTGTTATTTGTGCCTGTATTCAAAACTATCACACACTTGCCTCCTTACATGGGTATCTTACTAGGGTTAGGTATTGTTTGGGTTGTTTCAGAAATATTACACAGTGGCAAAGACGAAGAAGAGCGTAAGCCATTTTCGGTAGCACACGCCCTCAGCAAAATCGATACGTCGAGTATTTTATTTTTCTTGGGTATTCTTATTGCTATTGCTGCCTTAGAATCGACCCATTTGCTAACCGACTTGGCTGTATGGATGGATAAAACCATCGGTAACCAAGATATCATTGTTACTACGATTGGGTTAGCTTCTGCGGTTATCGACAACGTTCCTTTAGTGGCCGCCTCGATGGGTATGTACGATTTGGCACAATATCCTGTTGACAGTAAACTTTGGGAATTCATGGCCTACTGCGCTGGTACGGGCGGAAGTATCTTGATAATAGGTTCGGCGGCAGGTGTGGCAGTAATGGGCATGGAAAAAATTGATTTTATCTGGTACATCCGCAAAATCAGTCTTCCTGCCCTCTTGGGTTATTTTGCGGGAATTGCTGTGTTTTTGTTGCTTTATTAAAAGCTAAAGCCTTCTTTACACAATTCGCACTATGTTTTGAACAAAATATAGTGCGAATTTTTATTAAAATACACCTAAAATTCAGTTATAAAATTGAACAGTTCACGGAAAAGAACTTAGGGTTCACACCATAAAACAGTCGCTTCGCTCCATTCTCAATATCTTATTTCTGAAGGCTTGAGTTATAAAGTTGAATTAAACATTAATCCTTTATACTTATGAAAAACCTTAGAAAAACCGGACTAGCCTTATTAGGTTTCGTATTACTTGGCTTGAGCGCTTGCTCAAACGATGACGAAAACAACACTGTCATGACAAAAGACATCACAGATGTTGCCATTGCAGACCCACAATTTAGCACATTAGTTTCGGCCTTGACCAAGGCCAATCTGGTAACTGCGCTAAAAGCGACGGGACCGTTTACGGTATTTGCTCCTAATAATACAGCCTTTACAAAAGCTGGTATTACTAGTTTGGATGGTATTAATAACACCGACCTCACCAATATCCTAACCAACCATGTGGTTTCGGGAGAGGTAATGGCTGCCAATGTAACTTCGGGTACTGTAGCAACGCTAAATACTAGCAGTCCGATTTATATTTCGAAAAATGCAGATGGTGTTTTTATCAACGGAAATATCAAAGTAATTGCTACAGATGTAGATGCCTCAAACGGCGTAATTCATGTAATTGATAATGTGATTGTACCCCCAACCAAAAATTTGGTTACTATCGCAGCAGAAAATAGCAACTTCACAGAGCTTGTTAGCCTAGTAACCGCTGCTGACCCCGCGGTGGCAACAGCCCTATCGCAAGCTTCAGCTAACGGACTAACCGTTTTTGCGCCTACTAATGCTGCTTTTACAGAACTCTATAAAACTGTTCCAAAAGCAACTTTATTAGACCCAGCCAACCGTACACTTTTGACCAATGTGTTATTGTACCATGTAGTACCAGGACGAGTATTCTCTACAGACTTACCAAATGTTTCGGGTGAGGTTGCAACTGCAAACACTGCGGCTAAATTGACATTCAACCTATCTGGTGGAGCAAAGGTAATTGGTAAATCAAGCGGCAACTCAAATATTACATCAGCTAATATTTTGGCTACAAATGGTGTAATCCATGTAATCGACAAAGTATTGTTACCATAATCGTTTTAGCCTGTTTATATAACCCTCGTCGAGTTTAGGCGGGGGTTATTTATTTTCAAACATAGCCGTACTCAAAACCGTTATCGATATACCACTCTTTCTGCTTAATCTATGCAAAGTCTATATGCTCATTCTTTTCGATTTTTGTGGGTTGCAATTCTCACGGTGTATTCTTTTGCCAATACGCTAGTAACCGAAACCCTACATTACTATCCAATTCCTTTGAAAGAACCAGAGCTATTATTCTTGTTCTTCCTATTGATTTTAGGTATTTGGGAAGGAAATAGGCTTATTTTCTTGTTTATTTCCCGCTTTCATTATCCCAAATTATGGTACAAACTTCTTTTGGGCATGGCCAGTAGTATTTTACTTACTGCTATTTTGGCAATAAGCCTAGGCTATGTCTTTGCTAGTGTTTGGGAGGTGAAACACAATGATAACTTTAGTTTATTAATCAAACTCTTTTTGATGTTTGCTTTCAGAATCAACCTTTTTCTCAACATTCTCAATACGATTTATTTATACGTGCATGAATTTGAGATGATGGCTCTCGAAACCGAAAAGCTCCGTCAAATCAGTACGCAAGCACAGCTTCAAGCTATTCGAAATCAAATAAATCCTCATTTTTTATTTAATAATCTGAGTGTTTTAAGTTCTTTGATTAGCACCGATACCACCAGCTCTATCCAATTTGTTAAGCAATTTTCGAATGTCTATCGATATGTTTTAAAACACCACGATAAAGAATTAATTACCATTGCCGAAGAACTAGACTTTACAAAATCCTATCTATTTCTCTTGCAAAAGCGTTTTTATGAAGGAATCATCGTAGAAATCAAGGTAGAAGAACAATACCTCAATTGGCAAATTGTACCTATGGCTTTACAAATGTTGCTCGAAAATACTATCAAGCATAACATCGCTACTCGTAACAACCCTCTCAAAATTTCACTTTATACCGAGCACCCTTATTTAGTTTTATCAAACAACTTACAACCCAAACTGGTTAATACTACAGAATCCACCAATACAGGCTTAAGTAATATCATTCAACGTTACCAATTTTTGAGTCCTCTAAAGGTGGAAGTGATTAAAACTACACATGAATTTTTGGTAAAAATTCCCATTATTAAATTATCCTCTGAAGATCTATTATGAAAGTATTGATTATTGAAGACGAATATCACTCTGCACAACGAGCCAAAAGTTTGCTCCTTGAGTATGACCAAAATATTAACGTGGTAGATACCGTCGACTCAGTCGAAAAAGCTACCAACTGGCTTGTCAAACACCAAGAACCAGATTTATTGTTGGTAGATATCCACCTGGCAGACGGTTCAAGTTTTGATATTTTCAAAAAAATACCTGTCAAAAATCCTGTCATATTTACGACAGCTTACGACCAATATGCCATTCAAGCCTTTAAGATTAATAGTATTGATTATCTTCTCAAACCTTTAGATTTTGAGGATTTGAGCCAAGCACTCAACAAATATCATCAACTTAGCTACGACAGAAAATCAATAGATTCACTTGATATTCAGCGGATTATCCAGAGCATCGAAACCAACCAAAAAAGGTATAAATCTAGATTTTTAGTGAAATTTGGCGATACCTTACAGTATAAAACCCTTGATGAAATAGCCTATTTTTTTGCCGACGACAAAATTGTGTATTTGGTTTGCCATGATGCCAAACGATATATCATTGATTATACCTTAGAGCAACTCGAACAGCTTTTACAACCAGACTTTTTCTTCCGCCTCAACCGAAAAGTCATTACAAAAATCGCGTCTATCGCTACTGTCAAAGCCGTGTACAACGGGCGATTGCTTGTGAAGCTTAAGCCTAATTTTGAATCAGAAATTTATGTATCAAAAGAGCGATGTTCAGAATTTAAGACATGGCTAGACCAATAAAATCATGAAAAACTATTTTATCAAGACCTTTTTACTAGCAATCTTTTTTTTGATAAATAAGACTATAAGCATAGCTCAACATCGTGTAAACCTCAAGAACGGAAGTCAAATTGTAGGAAAACTCCTAAAGTCGGATGTCTCCTCGGTTTCTATACAAACTATTGATCAATCTGTTTGGGTGTTTACTGCTGCCGAAATTGTAAGAATAGATACCCTCGGTCAGAATTTTGGAAAGGCTACTTACAAAAGAAAGGGCTTTGTCAATTATACCGAACTTGGGCCACTTGCCATGAGTAATCGTGCCTCCAATGGCGTTACTACTTCAGCATTTTCATTTCAAACAACCAACGGATACAGGTTCAATTCGCTCCTTTATCTTGGCATAGGTGTAGGCGCAGATTTGTATGCCGTACAAACCTTCGTCCCTGTAGTGTTGAGTGTGCGAGGGGATTTAAGTACCACCTCGGCCAAAATTCCATTTTACTTTGTGGAGGGAGGATATAGTATCAATGCCACCTCCAACGATGTTCCAACCATCAAATACCAAGGTGGAGCAACATTTGCGGTTGGTCTAGGTATCAAACTTCTTTTTCAAGAAAACAACGGATTTTTACTTGGCTTAGGTTATCGTTATCAAGAATCCGCAGTGACCGAAAAACTTCAAAAATCTACCGAAGTATTCAACCGATTAAGTATCAGGGTTGGCTTTAGTTTTTAAAC
>NZ_JBMLSD010000111.1:0-5875 GCF_049240685.1 Flectobacillus sp. | reverse complement strand
ACTAGAGCTTAACCCAAGGCTTAAGTCTTAGACTCATTTTTTCGATACGGGTGAATTAATTCACCCGCTAGTCGGAAGTTTACCCTCGTTCTAGACGTAGTATTGGACTTATTTTTTAACAGTTTTAAAACTGACCATCAATCGTATAACATATCTACGCTCAGTACCTTTTAACATTTCCTAAAACTTCTTCAAACAATTTACCCGCCCAGATGTTTTATATATGTTTTTGAACTATTACAAAAAATATAGTACGAAAACATATATAAATATCGAATATTTGTATTACTTTTGAAAAAGTAAAATGTTATCGTACTATTTATGGAAATTGTAGCAAGTGTTTCAAATGCCTCGAAGCAGTACAAAACTGGTGATACCGTCATTACTGCCTTACAACCTTCGAGTTGTGAATTCAGAAAAAATGAGCTAACACTTATCATTGGTCCTTCTGGTTCTGGAAAAACCACTTTACTATCACTCTTAGGGTGCGTGATTTTTCCTAGCACAGGTGAGGTTACAATTTGTGACCAATTGATTAATGGACTTAATCAAAACCAACTCGCCAGAGTACGTCTTCAAAACATTGGTTTTGTTTTCCAGAGCTTCAATTTATTAGTCCCACTCAATGCCCTCGAAAATGTCATGCAGCCATTGTTATTGTTAGGGATTTCTAGAAAAGAAGCACGTCAGCGAGCTACAGAAGCCCTACGCAAAGTAAGTATGGAAGACCGCATGTACAACCTTCCTAAAATGCTAAGTGGCGGGCAACAGCAAAGAGTGGCCATTGCGCGTGCACTAGTAACCAACCCACCCTTGATGTTATGCGATGAACCCACGGCAGCCCTCGATACCAAAAGTGTGTCTGTTGTAATGGATGAGCTCAAAATGCTTTCAACTTCAGGAAAATCTGTGGCGGTTGTTACCCATGATTTACGATTAAAAAAGTTTGCAGATAGAATTATTTACGTCAACAACGGTATGATTTCGGACCATCAGGAAGAAAAGGATATGCTTCTTTAACAGACGGTTACGTATACCAAAAAGAGTTTGAGTTTTTAGCAATATGCTTTTGTACTTTCATTCACAATAACTATCAAAATGAAGCATTACCTGATATTAAGCCTATTGGTAGCTCTTCTGATGAGCTGCAATAAAGAGCAAACCAAAGAATCCCTTAATCAGAAACAATCCAATCCCAAAGCTCCTACTCAATTGGTAGTAGCCATCGGAAGAGTAGAACCACAAAATGGTATTATCAATCTATCGGCTCCAGTAGGCGGTATTGTCGAAAAAGTCTTGAAAAATGATGGCGACAAGGTGCAAGTCAATGAGGTTATTTTACAACTCGATGATGACGCTGAACAAAATAAAATCAATGAGTTGAAAGTTAAAATATCCACTCAGCGCACACAGATAGACATTTCTCAAACTAAGGTCGTAGAGATTACGGCCAATCTCAAAAACAAAAAACTACTACTGGATAGAGCGAAGCAACTAATTGCCAAAGGAGCCGAAACACAACAAGTTTATGATGATTTATCAACAGACTTAGAGGTTTTGGAAGCCAATCTCAGTGCAGCCAAAACGCAAGTACAATTAGCCAATAGTGAGCTGAATGAACTTCAAACACAATTACAAACCCTCTATCGTGAGGCCAGCAAAAAAGTGTTCAGAGCTCCATTTGCAGGTATTATCCTCGACAGAACAGTCAATCAAGGCGAATCAGTTAGCCAATATGCCAGCTATGCAGAGGTGGCTCCTCAAGGAAAGCTTATCATAAGAGCCGAGGTAGATGAAATGTTTAGTAATAATATCAAAATTGGGGACACTGTCGAAATCGTCAATATTGGAAGTAATAAGGTTATTGCAAAAGGACAAATTTCGTCGATGGCTCCTTATTTGAAAAAGAAATCACTGTTTTCTGAAAAAGCAGATGACCAAGAAGACCGAAGAGTTCGTGAGATACGCATCTCGGTGGTTGACGACAAAAATCTCATTATCAATGCCAAAATTGAATGTAACATCAAGCTATGATACTGACGGCCTTTAAATTTATCAAATACGACACCGCCAAAAGTATTGGCGTAATCGTGGGTATTGTGATTAGTATTTTTCTGATTGGTCAACAAATCGGTATCCTTGGCTTCTTGACTGGTCTCATGGGAGGACTCGTAGAAAACTCTCGTAAGGATATTGCTCAAATTTGGGTCATCGATAATATTACCCGCAATGCCAACGAACTTGGCAAACTAGACGAGCGATATGTTCGAGAAATCAGAAGTATTGATGGTGTAGCCAATACTTATCCAGTGGTTATATCAAATGGTTTGGTAAAATTCAAAAACGGAAAAACTGCCTCGGTTTTATTGATTGGAAGCGAAGCACCTTATTTTGTGGCAGGCCCAACTCCACAAAAGGTTTTCAAAGGAGATATCAGCGATTTGGCACAAGACCAAGCAATGTCGGCAGAGTTCTTTGACCAAAAAACTTTTGATGCAGCACTCGAAGTAGGCACTAGAGTCGAAATTAATGGCAAAGAAGCTCAAGTTCGCCTACAAACCAAAAACGCTAGAGGTTTTGCTGGAGCATTCTTTTATACCACCCTGAGCAAAGCACGCTACTATGGTGGTTTTCCCGAAAATAAAGTCAGCATCGTCGCGATTCAAGTAAAGCCGGGTTACGATGTAGCCTCTGTTATCAAAAGTATTAATACCAAATTTTATGGCATTCGTGCTTGGGACGCCAACGAGCTTCAGGCCTCCACGATTAGTTTTATCACTATCTCCTCTAATATAGGTACAAGTGTAGGGTCGTTGGTTGTGTTTGCCATCATTAGTGGCTTCTTTATCATTGGACTCACACTGTATTCGGCGGCACTCGACCGTATAAAGGATTATGGTACTCTCAAGGCCATTGGAGCTACCAACAGCTATGTCCGAAACTTGATTTTACTACAATCTTTCTTTTTTGCTATTATCGGTTTTGTAATTGCTTTTGCGCTTTTACTAGGTTTCAAAAAAGGAGTAGAAAATGCTGGATTAGCTATAAATTATTCGGCTTTGGAGATACTGGGCTTATTTATTATTACCCTATTTATCTCAATGGGAGGCTCGTTGTTTGCCATCAAGAAAATCAACGGCGTCGAGCCAGCCTCGGTATTTAGGGGATAGCGGTGAGTTTTGAATTGCGGATTTGGGATTTTTGATTTCGGAAATAAAGTAAAATACCTCTATTTTTTACAAAACATAAAAGATTACACTTCCGAAATCCCACATCCGATATCCGAAATAAATGGTTTTTATTATCCTTCTTCCACTCCTAATTCATCATTCGATATATCTTGATATTTTATGAAATCAATACTAATCATCATTTATTTGCTATTGGTGCATTCCATGTATGCTCAAATTACACTCAATGAATGTATCGAAAATGGCTTGAAGCATAGACCTAGCATCAAAACAGCCCAAACAGATCTTGCTGTGGCTGCACTAAAAAGTTTGGATGCTCAATCTAAATTTTTACCACAAATTTCCTTAGCTTACGAATACCATTACAACCCGATTATTGCCACGCAGGTAGTTCCAACAGGTCTTTTTGGCGGTGCTTCAACCTCTGAAACGCAGGCAATTCGTTTTGGTAGCAATTGGCAGCAAAATGCAGGAGTTACGGTATATCAACCCTTGATTGATTTATCTTTAAAAAGTAAAATTAAAGAAAGTAAAATCAATGAGGCTTTAGCAAATTGGGACCTCAAAAAAGCTGAAGAAGATTTTGTCTATGAAATTATCAAATCTTATAGCCAAATCCTTCTTTACCAACTTCAAAGTCAAGAATCAGCCTCTGATTCTGTTCGCAGTTATATTTCGATGACTATGATGGAGGCAAAGTTTAAAGAGGGGAAAATATTGAAAACAGAATGGAATACCGCCAAAATCAATCATAACAATAACCTATCTGCTTTTCAAAAGGCTTTTTCAAACCTGATTAACGAGAAAATTTATTTGAATTATCTTACCAATATCAGTCTCGAAAAACTCTTAGCTGATTCATATACCCCTATCAACGAGGTTTTGAACAATACGCCCAACAATACCACCTTTGAATCAAGTATTGATTTTCAAAAGTTTCTTACACAAGAACAACTCCTCAATCAGCAAATTTTAACTGAGCAAACGCAGTATCGACCAACCTTGGGAGTTCAAGGATACATTGGCGCCAACCAGTACACCCAAACTATCAATCCCTTTTTGGCGAATTCATGGTTTGGCAATAGCTATGTAGGGCTTTCTGTGAAATTACCCATTTTTGCCCCAGACAAATCTATTAATCTAAGCAAACAACTCAAAAAGCAACTGACGGTAGTAGAAAATCAAAAGGAAGAATTAAAATCTCAAAAAAATAAGGATATTCTCCAAAATACCACTACCATCGAAAGACTACAGAAAGAGATTGTTTTTGCCACAAAAAATATCGCCCTTTTAAAAGAAAACCTAGATATCTTTCAAGCACGCTTTCAAACAGGACAATTTGAGGCCGCCGAGTTAAATACCCAAGAAAGCGCTTTACAAAAAGCCCTCGTTCAACAACTACAACTCAAAGAACAGCTCAACCAAACCCTTGTGGAAAAGTTATATAACAGTGGAACCCTTCTCGAAAAATTTAAAAAATAAATACTATGACTCTCAAACCTGATACCATCGCACAAAGCCTTCTCGCAACTCATTCAACCATTGAGTCTTTTGGCTTCGAGTTAAAAAATTGGAATTTGGATGCCGATAATTTTAGTTTATTCTTTTCGAAAAAGAATGTTTATTTCAAAGAAGATAACAACTTTTCGATTGACGCTCTATTGTTTCAATCTCTAGAGCTTTACAAACGATTTGTTGAATATGGCGAACATCTCCAACTCAGTAATTTTCACAGTGTTAATTTATGGACGAATAAGCAAACAATCCATGATTTTACGATAGAAATTGACTGGCTCTCTACCCCAAATAAACACCAGAAATTTCTTGAAGCTTATTGTTACAATGAAGCTGGGCAACTTCTGGGCAAAGGCTCCGCCCTGTTGAATAAGCAATAATTATGTAAATTTGGGAGTAAATTTTACCTGTTTTAGGCTATAGGCTTTATGCTATAAGCAAAAAGAATCAAAATATTTTATGAGAAATTACTAGCTCATTGCTTAATGCTTACAGCTTATTGCATAAAGCTCAATAATGCAAAATTGCATTATTACTTACCACAACTTAACGGTTTTGAGGCTTATGAATAAGCAAGTTTTAATAGAAATAATTGAACATCTCGATCAATTTCATACAGACTATAAAGGTGGAAATGATTATACTTTAGATGATTTTCTGGGGTATCTCAACACCCAACGCCCAAGCAAGGATATTGAGATGCGTAAAATGGGCGGAGACAAAGAGCAACATTTGAATATAGTCCGACAAGAAAGTAACAGCGATGTTGCCATCTTGGTGAAACTGTTATTTAGCTATGCCAAAGGATACATCAAGAAGGCACTACAGCACAGTATCATTCAAACAGCGGACGAATTTGCCTTTTTAATCACCCTTATCACCTTTGAAAGCCTGACCAAAACCGAATTGATTTCGAAACAAGTCATGGAAAAAACCTCAGGAATAGAAGTAATCAAACGATTAGTAGCACAAGGATTGATACATGAATTCTCTGATTTGACAGACAAAAGAAGCGTTAGGGTAAGTATTACCGAGAAAGGAAAAATGGAAGTAATGAACGTACTTCCAGAAATGAGCAAAGTCTCACGCATCGTAGTAGGAGATTTATCGCCATCAGAAATCACGACACTTTCGTATCTTATGAAAAAACTCGATTTCTACCATAACGA
>NZ_JBMLSD010000110.1:0-2790 GCF_049240685.1 Flectobacillus sp. | reverse complement strand
TGAGCGTTTGGTAAAAACATATCTGTAGTTACTAAAAAACATGTTAAAACTCTTTGCCTATTGCTTATAGCATGACAACTTAAATCTAATTTTGTTCACTTATTTATAGATAAAACAAAAGGCAACGCGCATTGTGGCGAATAATAATCGTTATAATCCATTTTTTTCATAACTCCAAATTTTCTTACTAAAAACTTGATAATCAAAGATTAATTTAATAATTTTGCAGGCTATCAAAGATTTTACGGATTTTGCATCCCATTTGATAAGTACTTGGTTCCGAAACACTTTTCTTTTTTCGTAGGAAGAACAGCAAAGGGAAACAATGATACTCACATCTACGAGGCTCCATTTGGCTCAAAAGCCAAAAAATGTCAGTTTTGTAAAGAACACCTTACTCAGTCTTTACTGATTGATACCAACTGGTAACAGTAAACTTTTACAGTAAACTTCAAAAACAGTAACAGCCTTGGCACACATGACAAACACTGGCAGACTTACGTTCGCCAAAGTTAAGAATTTGCTCGAATACCCAGATTTCTTGGATATTCAGGTAAAGTCATTTCAGGAGTTTTTCCAATTAGAAACTCCTGCCGAAAACCGTAATGGCGAGGGTCTTTTCAAGGTTTTTGCAGAGAACTTCCCAATCGCGGACTCTCGTGAAAACTTTGTCCTCGAATTTATCGATTATTCGGTTGACCCTCCAAAATATTCAGTAGATGAGTGTATCGACCGCGGTCTTACCTACTCAGTACCTTTAAAGGCAAAACTTCGTTTGATTTGTAATGATGATGATAACGAAGATTTTGAAACAATTGAGCAAGAGGTATTCTTAGGAAATATTCCATACATGACTGAGCGAGGCTCATTCGTTATCAATGGAGCTGAACGTGTAATCGTTTCTCAATTGCACCGCTCTCCAGGGGTATTCTTCTCTCAAAGCCGTCATACAAATGGTACAAAGTTGTATTCAGCTCGTATTATTCCTTTCAAAGGTTCTTGGATTGAATTTGCAACTGACGTAAACAACGTGATGTATGCTTACATCGACCGTAAGAAAAAGTTCCCTGTAACTACACTTCTTCGTGCGATTGGTTTTGGTTCAGATAAAGAAATCCTCGACTTGTTTGGTCTTTCTGAAGAAGTAAGAGCTGATCAAGCTACTTTGAAAAAAGCAGTTGGTCGTCGTTTGGCTGCAAGGGTTTTAAGAACTTGGCAGGAAGACTTCGTAGATGAAGATACGGGCGAGGTAGTATCAATCGACCGTAATGAGGTATTAATGGAGCGTGACTCTATTATCTCAGCAGACGATATCGAAACGATTTTAGATGCAGGTCTTGATACCATCATTCTTCACAAAGAAGATATGAACGTGAATGATTATAACATCATTTACAATACATTACAAAAAGACTCTTCAAACTCAGAAAAAGAAGCCGTTGAGCAAATTTACCGTCAGTTGCGTAATACAGAAGCGCCAGACGAACAAACTGCTCGTGATATTATCCAAAACTTATTCTTCTCTGACAAACGTTACGATTTAGGTGAGGTAGGTCGTTACAGAATTAATAAGAAGTTGGGACATGATATTCCAATGGAAACCAAAGTATTAACAAAAGATGATATCATTTCAATTGTAAAATACTTAATTGGTTTGATTAACTCTAAAGCGGTAGTTGATGATATTGACCACTTGTCAAACCGTCGTGTTCGTACTGTAGGAGAGCAATTATACGCTCAGTTTGGTGTAGGTTTGGCTCGTATGGCTCGTACAATCAAAGAACGTATGAACGTTCGTGATAACGAAGACTTCAAGCCAGTTGATTTGATTAATGCACGTACGCTTTCGTCAGTAATCAACTCGTTCTTCGGTACCAACCAGCTATCTCAGTTTATGGACCAAACAAACCCATTGGCCGAGATTACTCACAAACGTCGTTTGTCAGCTCTAGGGCCTGGTGGTCTCTCTCGCGAGCGTGCTGGTTTTGAGGTTCGTGACGTTCACTATACGCACTACGGTCGTCTTTGTACAATCGAAACACCAGAAGGTCCAAACATCGGTTTGATTTCATCACTTTGCGTTCACGCAAAAATCAACTCGATGGGCTTTATCGAAACTCCATATCGTGTGGTTGAAGGAGGTAAAGTTCAGGTAGATCAAGTTCATTACTTGACAGCAGAAGAAGAAGATGGTAAAAACATCATTCAGGCAAATGCTTCTTATGGTGACGATGGTTTGTTTGAAAGCGATCGTGTAAAAGCTCGTTTTGAAGGTGACTTCCCTCGTGTTGACCCTCAAGAGGCTCAATTCATGGACGTTGCTCCAAACCAAATCGTATCGGTGGCGGCTTCGTTGATTCCATTCTTGGAGCACGATGATGCTAACCGTGCCTTGATGGGTTCCAACATGCAACGTCAGGCCGTACCACTATTACGTCCTGAAGCCCCTATTGTAGGTACTGGCCTTGAAGCTCGCGTAGCACTTGACTCTCGTACACTTGTTGTAGCAGAGGCTGATGGTGTTATCGATTATGTGGATAGTATCAAAATCGTGGTTAAATACGATATGTCACCAGATGAATACTTAGTAAGTTTTGAAGGTGATACAAAAGAATACAAACTGATTAAGTTCCGTAGAACTAACCAGGATACAACCATCAACTTGAAGCCGATTGTTCGTAAAGGACAACGTGTGAAAAAAGGAGAAGCACTTTGTGAAGGTTATGCAACACAACAGGGTGAATTGGCACTTGGACGTAACATGAAAGTAGCCTTCATGCCTTGGCAAGG
>NZ_JBMLSD010000109.1:0-1438 GCF_049240685.1 Flectobacillus sp. | reverse complement strand
CAATATGTTCGCCAAGTTTAAATATGAATAGCCTCTAATCTGGCGATATTAAGGAATAAAGGGCTATTTAAAAATTCATCAGGGTCAAAACTGTTATTATTTAAAAGTATTTGAGCGTATTTCTGGGTTCGAAAGACTGCTTTTAAGTCAATTAAACCCATGTTCGGACAGTTTAGTTTCTGTTTGTATTTTTCCAAGATTAGTTTCGAGATGACCGTCATCGAAAAAGCTAAATTGGTGGCATTTGTAACTTGTGTCTGTTTATAATTTTTGAAATCAGCTAGTCCAAAATATTGCTTGGCGTCCCGAAAGTCAAACTCAATTTGAAATCTGAGAGAATAAAATTTGATAATTGTTGTGGCATTGAGTTCCATATCATTTGTAAAAAGTATGGTTCTTGACTTTTTCTTTGTGATTTGGTGGGTATGAATCATCACCACTACGTTGAGTAGTTTTCCAATGATTTTCGGGGTGTAGGCCTGAAACTGATAGACCTTAGTTTTGACATTTGAATCCTTGTCGTCAATTTCTTTGACAAAGAATTTGGCAAATTTGGAATCTGAATCAACCTTCTCGCCTTTGACTTGAGGTCTGCCTTTAGATTTTTGCTTTCCGTCAAAAGGTAAAATTAAATGAGCGTTAGTTTTGAATTTTGATATGATTTGCAATTGGTATTCGAGGGCAAGTAGCAAATAGTCTTCGTGACCATAAAAACCATCGAGCACTAAATGTAAACATTTCAAGTCGGGCAAAAGGGATTTTAATGAACTGGTAATCAAGCACAACAAGCATTTCAAAATTTGATATGAACCACTTTGTGGCTCGGTTTTGGGCTTGTTTTTGGCCCCTTTTGGTCGTCCTTTTGGCTTTTTAGAAGAAGCCTCTTTTGGGGAAGATACCTCTTCTTTGTCTTTACGTTTGAGCGTACCTATGAGCTGTTGGCTTCCTAAAACATAAGAAGTCTCGCTTTCAACATCAATGATAGAAATCACCAAAAAGCTAACTGATTTAATGACGCTTTTTGCTAATGATGAGTAGAACAAGCCAATACCATAAGTGCTTTTACCTGCCTTGGCTTTAACAGTTTCATCAGCAGCCAATAAATATTGTCTATCTTTTTGATAAACCAATTTGAAGAGAAGTATATTGACCACCTGCCACTTAACCTCTTTTAGGGCATAGAAACGTTGTACTGTCCGATAGCTCAAAGAACTGAATCGTGACACTGATAAGGTTGTCACTGAATTTGATAATCCTAAAATGCTTTCAATAATGATCGCAAAATGTTGTAAATTTGTCGTACTGAACTGTCCGTTCAATACGCTCAATAGTTTGGTGATAATTTGCACTTTTACAGGAGTATTGGTTTGTCAACTTCAATAACTCTCTGTGGAAGTGCTTTTATTTTATTTACCGCCTATTTTGGCGAACATATTGT
>NZ_JBMLSD010000108.1:0-18506 GCF_049240685.1 Flectobacillus sp. | reverse complement strand
TTTCACTGCTGGTGTGTACGAATTAGGTATCGAAAAATAGAGCTCAGTAAAATTTGATGATAGGTTTCTAACACACCTCCAGCATGGCTTTAGAAAAATCTGCCCCCTATTCACCTCAATGGAATTAAAATAATCCCTAATTTTGTTCTATTCGTGCAAGTCTGCTTGGTGTGTTGTTTAGATTACCGATTATTATGAAGTTTCAAAAAATTATTTTTAGTACAATATATTTACTCTTGTTAGGTCCTTGGCTATATGCGCAACTCAGAATTGAAGTGCATATTCCCGCTCAGGACCGTTCAAGAAATATTCCTATTTTTATTGCTTGTAGTTTCAACAACTGGTCTCCTGGCGACCCTAATTTTAGATTAGAAGCCATTAGCGCCGACACTTATGCCATTGAGCTTCCTCAAGCACCATCTTATTTTGAATACAAATTCACCCAAGGGTATTGGACCCAAGTAGAAGGTGATTCACAAGGACATAGCCGCCCAAATCGAGTATATGATAGACTGAAAGAGCAAAATCCACAACTTTTGAGTCTTCAAATCGAGGGATGGGAAGCTCGTCCTACCTATCGTTTTTATATCAAAAGCCTTCCTAAAAATACGCCTCAAGATGCGAGTATTTATATTGCTGGAAACTTCAATAATTGGGACCCAGGCAATGAAAGTTACAAACTTCAAAAGCAGTTTGATGGAACTTATCGGGTAACGGTTTCTACAGAATTGGAAAAACTAGAATACAAATTTACGAGAGGAAATTGGGAAACAGTAGAAGGCCAAGAGAACGGTAAAGCTTGTCCAAACCGCACTTTGTATCGCAAAAGTGACTTTAGACTGGAAGAAATTCCCGTTGATATAAAAGGTTGGGAAGACCTAACGGGCACATTCAATTTTTATTCGATTTACGATTTACTTATTCTTTTTTCGGCATTTCAATGTATTTTGCTATTGGTGGCAATTCCAACTATGCAAGACTACAATCGCAAGGCCAACCAATGGCTATTACTTTCTATTGCATTTACAGCTATTGTCTTGATTATGAAAACTTTAACAGGATACAGAGTAGTAGCCGAGCAGTACAGTCGCCTGTTGTTAATTCCTGATTTTGCTTTGTTTTTGTATGCCCCTTTATTCTATTTTTATTTACAAAAACTCCTTTTCAAAACACCTCAAATGCCTGTAAAATGGTGGTTACATTTCGTACTACCAATCTTGCAAATATTGGTTTATATGCCTTTTATGTTGCTGAGTTCAAAAGAATTACTGATTAAGCTATTAAACAAAGAGCAAGACCTTCATCTGGTGTCAGTTATTGCAGGAACTATCTCATGGTTTGTCAATATATTCTACTGGTTTATCAACTGGAAATCAATCGAGGGCTATAACAAACAATACCCCAATCAAGCCTCCAATGAACAAAATACCGATTATTTACATACCGTATTAATCCTTCAGGCGATTTGCCTTCTTTTATGGGCTTTTACGGGCTTGTTGGTTTTTGGTCAGCGATTCTTTGAGTGGGATACTGTTTTACTGGCAGACAAGAGTATCGATATTATCTGGCTGGCATTTTCGGCGATTCCCTATTTCTTGGGATATTTTGCCATTCACCAACCTGAGATTTTCAAAATCGTCAAAACTAGTATTACTCAGGTCAATATTTTGCCGAATAAGGCATCAAATGATACGCCATCGATATTGTCTAAATTACCAGAAATTTCACCCGAAATCATACCTCAAACAGAAGAAACTCCTGTACAAGACATTGAAAAAGATGCCAATCATGAGCAACTAATTGCTAGTTGGAAGGAGAAAATTGATGAGTTTATGAACTCAGAAAAGCCCTACACCAATGTAGGACTTACTTTGAATGAGTTGGCGGGTATGTTGAAAATAACGCCACATTTGCTTTCGAAGGTAATCAATGAAGCTTATCAAAAAAACTTTTTTGACTTTATCAATTCCTACAGAATCGAGGAGTTTAAAATTCGTTTTGAAGACCCACGAAACCGACAATTTACCATGTTGGCCATTGCGTTTGATGTAGGTTTTAATTCGAAAACCGCTTTTAACCGTGCCTTCAAAAAAATGACCTCCCAAAGCCCAAGAGAATATTTCTTTGATTCCCGTGTGGAGGAATAAAATTATGATGGTTTGTCTCCATTAATTGCACAAAATTAGACGTATATGTTCGGGTTAAGGCGATAGGCATTAGGCAAATCGCTTTAACATCTTTATCAATAATCAAGGATATGCTTTTGCCCAAAGCTCATGGCTGAATGTTAAAAGCCCAATTATCAGCATTTCCATATTCTCTTCAATTGCCATTTGTACAATTCCATCACTTTCTTGGTTTAAGTGGATATCCATAAAGATATCCCGTATCTTTGCAGTCTTTTTCAACTAAAAATGAGAAAAATCTATCAAAAATAAGTACCATTTTATAAAGTGGACTACCCAAATAGTCATATAAAAGATTGAAAAACAACAAGTTGACTTTTATTTTAAAATAAATCTTCGAAAAGTACAAAATACATAAAGTGGGACGACTTGAGCAGTGAAAGCATAGTACTTTTGTAAGAAAATATTTGAAAATTTCTCACACTTAGAGAATTTACATTTTTATAAACTAAAACTATTTCTCTCGATTTTGAGAGTAATGTACCAATGAATTAATATGAAACTTATTTACTTCTTCAACACTAGTTCCCCAAAGATTCAACATCTTTTTGGGCAATTACTTTTTCGAATTACACTTCATTTTTTCATACATTTTCATTCCCTATCCCGAATGAAAAACTTTCAATTTATAAGGTGAAATCTCAAAACCAGCTCCTTTAAAAAGCTTTTGAGACTCTCCAAATTCAATCCAATTATATTTTTCTGTAATGATGGAGTCGGCAAAAGTACTGCCGCTGATAGCTCCTTGATTACCTTTTTTAAACCAATAATCCATTAACCAATTTCAATTTTATGTTTCAACAGAACTACGGAGAAGAATTAAAAAATTCTCGTTCGGAAGCTAGATTTTCTTTCGGTAAGAAACTCTGGCTATTGATGATGTTTAGCTGGGTGAGCGTAGCAGCTTTTGCTCAAAACAAGGTGACGGGTACTGTAAAAGATGCCAAAGATGGTTCGCCCCTGCCGGGAGTAACTGTTCAAGTAAAAGGCCAGACAAAAGGTACTCAAACAACAGGTGATGGTAAATACCAAATCAATGTCGCTGATAACACGGTATTGGTATTTAGTTTCATCGGAAAAGCAACAAAAGAAGTAACAGTAGGTAGCCAGACTGTAATCGACGTGAACCTTGACGATGATGTAAAAACATTGGGAGAGGTTGTGGTAATTGGTTATGGTTCGCAAAAGAAAAAAGACTTGACTGGTTCGGTTGCGGCCATTAACTCAGAAGATTTTAACAAAGGTAACATTGCTTCGCCAGACCAATTGGTTGTAGGTAAAGTAGCAGGGGTTCAAATCACCTCAAACGGTGGTGCGCCAGGTGCTGGTAGTACAATCCGTATTCGTGGAGGTGCCTCTTTGAATGCCAACAACGACCCACTTATCGTAATTGACGGCGTGCCTTTGGACAACTCAGGTATTTCTGGTGCGCCAAGTGCCTTGAGTTTGATTAACCCGAACGACATTGAGTCGATGAACATTTTGAAAGATGCTTCGGCCACCGCAATTTATGGTTCACGTGCTTCAAACGGGGTTATTTTGATTACCACTAAAAAAGGAAGTAAAAACGGTGGCTTGAAGGTAAATTTCAGTTCGCAAGCTTCATTGGCGCAAAGCACAGGTTTTACAAAAGTGCTTTCGGCTGACCAATTCCGTACTATGATTAATGAAAAAGGTACGGCTGCTCAAATCGCTGTTTTGGGTCAAGCTAATACCAACTGGCAAGAACAAATTTACCGTAATGCCTTAAGTACCGATAATAACTTAAGCGTTTCGGGTTCTTTGAAAAGTGTTCCTTTCCGTGTATCGGTAGGTTATACCAACCAAGATGGTATCTTGAAAACTTCTAATATGGGTCGTACTTCTGCCTCTATTGGTCTCTCTCCTACCCTTTTGAACAACCACTTGAAAATTGATATCAACTTGAAAGGCTCGAACGTTGACAATACTTTTGCTAACACAGGTGCTATTGGTGCGGCGATCGCTTTTGACCCAACTCAACCTGTATATTCAGGCAATAACAACTACGGTGGCTATTGGGAATGGCTGAACTCAGACGGAAAACCTAATACGATTGCACCACGCAACCCAGTGGGTTTATTGAACCAAACTAGCGATAAAAGTACTGTACAACGTAGTATTGGTAATATTCAGTTGGATTACAAATTCCATTTCTTGCCAGAATTGCGTGCCAATGTAAACGCAGGTTATGATGTGAGTAAAAGTGACGGAACAAGATTTGTTCCTGCAACAGCGGCGGCTAGCTTTAGCACAGCAGGTGAGAAAACGGTTTATACTCAAAATAAGACCAACAAATTGTTTGACTTTTATTTGAACTATGCCAAAGAATTAAAAGAAATCAAAAGTAGAATTGATGTAATGGCTGGTTACGAATATCAAGATTTCATGACTGAAAGTACTAATATCAGAACCAACGCGGAAGGCTCAACGACTTATACTAACAGCCCATATCAAACACAAAATACCTTGGTATCATTCTTCGGTCGTATGAACTACACTTTTGATGAGGCGTATTTATTGACT
The DNA here is from genome assembly GCF_049240685.1 of Flectobacillus sp. Lineage (NCBI taxonomy): Bacteria > Pseudomonadati > Bacteroidota > Cytophagia > Cytophagales > Flectobacillaceae > Flectobacillus > Flectobacillus sp. Next base: position 13,776 of record NZ_JBMLSD010000108.1, on the reverse strand, counting down.
TTTACTGTTCGTAGAGACGGTTCTTCGAGATTTAGCCCAGACAATCGTTGGGGTACCTTCCCATCAGCTGCATTTGCTTGGAAATTGAATGAAATGTCTTTCTTGAAAAACTCTAATACCATTTCTGAATTGAAACTTCGTGTGGGTTATGGTATTACTGGTCAGCAGGATATTGGTCAAAACTATGCGTATTTGCCAAGATATACAGCTTCATTAGACAATGCTCAGTACCAATTAGGTAATACTTTCTATACAACATTACGTGCAGAAGGTTATGACGCAAATATCAAATGGGAACAAACAGCAACCTCTAATGCAGGTATTGACTTTGCTTTCAAAAAAGCAAGACTATCGGGTAGCATTGACTATTACTACAAAAATACAACCAACTTGTTGAACGTAATTCCTGTAGCAGTAGGTACAAACTTGACAAACCAATTGTTGACAAACGTTGGTTCAATGGAAAACCAAGGGGTTGAATTAGCCTTGAACTACAACCCAATTCATACCGATAAATTTGACTGGAATGTGGCTTTCAACGCTACATACAATGTTAACAAAATCACCAAATTGACCAACAACAATGACCCTTCTTACCAAGGCGTGCTAGTTGGCGGTATTGCAGGTGGTGTAGGTAGTACTATCCAAATCCATTCAGTTGGTTATCCTGCTTATTCATTCTACGTATTACAACAAGCTTATGATGCAAACGGTAAGCCTATCGAAGGAGTTTATGTTGATAGAAACGGTGACGGAATTATCAACGTTGATGACCAATATCGTTACAAAAACCCAGCGCCAAAAGTATTCTTAGGGTTCAACTCTCAGATGACATATGACAACTGGAGCTTTGGTTTTGTGTTGAGAGGTAACATTGGTAATTACGTGTACAACAACGTAAAATCTTCGAACGGAGCCTATATCAACTTTCAAGGCTCTAACGGATATATCGCCAACCTTTCGCCAAGTGTATTCGATTCTCAATTTGCGAAAAACCAATTTTTCTCAGATTACTACATGGAAAATGCTTCATTCTTGAGAATGGAAAACATTACTTTGGGCTATACCTTCAAGAAATTCTTGGGTAATAAAGTAAATATGCGCTTGAATGCCACAGCACAAAACGTATTTACAATTACCAAATACACAGGCTTGAACCCAGAAGTTGCAGGAGGTATCGACAACAACGTGTATCCAGTGCCACGTACTTACTCATTAGGTTTGAATATCGGTTTTTAATCCTTTCAATCTAAGGGCGATCACAACAACTTAAATTTCCTATTCAAGTATTATTTAAGAATACAAAGAAATGAAAACAAGATTTTTCAAAAATATAGCATTATTCGGAGGGTTAGCAGCTAGTTTATTGCTTAACTCATGTACGGGTGATCTCGACAGAACTCCTTTTATTGAAGTAACATCGGCTACTGTGTACAACGACCCAGCAGCCTACAAACAAGCCGCTGCAAAATTATACGCAGGATTGGCACTCACAGGTCAAGAGGGACCAGCTGGAAAGCCTGATTTGGGTGGTATCGACGAAGGTTTCTCTAGCTACTTGCGTCAGTACTGGCAATTACAGGAACTTCCAACCGACGAAGCTGTAATTGCTTGGGGTGATGCAGGTTTGCCAGAAATGAATACCATGCAATGGTCTTCAAACAACCCATTCGTAAGAGGTTTGTACAACCGTATTTTCTACCAAATTGCTGCGTGTAACGAATATATCCGCGAAGCAAGCGATGCCAAATTAAGTAGCCGTGGTGTTACAGGAACTAACTTAACTGAAGTAAAATACCTTCGTACAGAGGCTCGTTTCTTGCGTGCTCTGAGCTACTGGCATGCCTTGGATATGTTTGGAGGAAATGTTCCTTTTGTAACAGAAGCTGATGCCATTGGCTCTACATTGCCAAAGCAAACCAACGCTTCTGCTTTGTTTACTTATATCGAAACAGAATTGAAGGCTATTGAACCTGATATGATGGATGCTCGTAAAAATGAGTATGCTCGTGCCGACAAAGCTGCTGTTTGGATGCTATTAGCCAAATTGTATTTGAATGCCGAAGCTGCTGGCGTTGGAGCAAAATATGCAGATGCTGCGACTTATGCGAAAAAAGTAATCGATGCAGGTTATACGCTAGAGTCGAAATACACAAATCTTTTCAGAACTGACAACAACAATTCCAAAGAAATCATCTTCCCTGTAGCATTTGATGGGGTTCATACAAAAACTTGGGGTGGTATGACATTCCTAGTTCATGCTCCTGTTGGTGGTTCTATGTCGGCATCATCGTTTGGTATCGATGGTGGCTGGGGTGGTTTGCGTACCACAAAAGCCTTTGTAAGTCTATTTGCTGACCCATCTGGCAAAACTGATAGTCGTGCGATGTTTTATACAGACGGACAAAAATTGGAAATTGAAGATTTAACTCAATTCTCAAATGGGTATGCTATTACAAAATGGAAAAATATTTCTTCAACAGGTGCGCAAGGTTCTGATATTGTACATCCCGACACCGATTACCCAATGTTTCGCTTGGCAGATGCTTATTTGATTTATGCGGAGGCGGCAGCTCGTGGTGCTGGCGATCGTACATTGGCTTTACAATACATCAATGCGCTTCGTACTCGTGCTTACGGAAATACCAGCGGAAATATTTCTGCAGCTCAATTAACTGCTGACTTTGTCTTGGATGAGCGTGCTCGTGAATTATACTGGGAAGGTTCTCGTCGTACCGACTTGATTCGTTTCAACAAATATACGTCGGCTTCGTATGTATGGCCTTGGAAAGGTGGTGTAAAAGATGGTAAATCAGTAAGTGATTTCTTGAAAGTTTATCCAATTCCATCTACAGACCTTACCGCTAATCCAAACTTGAAGCAAAATACAGGATACTAAGGAGTGAAGAATTTTGAGTGTGGAGTTTTGAGTTTTTGATATGTTCAAGGCTCCACACTCAAAAATATCAAAGCTTCATAATGAAGTAAGAGGAAAGATTAAAGGAATAAACATAATTCAAAATTTGGCATTCGGCTTTCAGCTATTGGCATTCGGCAAAATATTTCCTATAAATTCTAAAAAGTTTTTTTGCTTAATGTCTAATAATATACTTCTGATAATGAGTGCATTCCGATAACCGATATACTTTTAACCAATAACTTCCTTTTATTATCCTGATAATAGTCAACTTTAACATAATTGGACTCAGAAATGAAAAAGATATTTAGTACTTCTTTAATCGTTATGGCTTCGCTATTTGTTTTCACCTCTTGTGAAAAAGAAGAAGAAAAAGCCATCTTGAATACGAACGCCGTACCGTCGATTCAACTTTCAGCAAACACGGTGGTGCTAACCAAAGATAATGCTGACAAAGATGCAGTAACGCTATCATGGCCAAAACCAGACTATGGATTTTCGGCAGCTGCCTCATACACTATTTTAATTGATAAAAAAGGAGGAACATTCGTTGCTCCTGTATCAATCACCACTAATACAGCCTTGACTAAAACATTCAAAACCTCAGAATTGAATGCTATTTTAATCAAATTGGGTTTGGTTGCAGGTACTGCTGGAGATATCGATATCCGTGTGGTATCTAACGTAGGTGATAATACTTCAAAAACAACCTTCACTTCGCCAACAATTTCTTTGAAAGCAACCCCATATTTGGATAAGCTTGATTTATCTACCATCTGGGGCGTAGTTGGCAGTGCAACAACCAATGGATGGAATGGCCCAGATATGCCTTTCTACAAAACTGACAAAACGGATGAAATCGTTGCTTATGTAACTTTGTTAGATGGTGAAATCAAATTCCGTAGCAACAACAAATGGGATGTAAACTATGGCGATGATGGCGCTAATGGTACACTAGAAGCTGGTGGTGCAAACATCAAAGTAACAGCAGGTACCTACAAAATCACCTTCAATACCGCTTCATTGACCTATACAATCGAGAAATATGCTTGGGGATTGGTAGGAAGCGCCACGCCTAGCGGTTGGAATGCACCAGATGTACCTCTAACTTACGACCCAACTACCGATACTTGGAAAGCAACAGCTTTCTTGAAGGCCGGTGAAATCAAAATACGCAAAAACGAAGATTGGGGCGTAAACTATGGTGGTTCAGGCGGTACTCTCGTGCTTGGTGGCGATAATATTGCGGTTACAGAAGGAAATTACAATATTACCATCGACTTCAAGAAAATGAAATTTACGGTTGAAGCTACTAAACCTTGGGGTATTGTAGGTGATGCAACGCCAAACGCTTGGAATGGTCCAGACGTAAAATTCCGTCCTGATTTTGTAACAGAAAATGTGTTCGTAATCGATAACGTAACACTTGGAACAGGCGAAATCAAGTTCCGTTACAACGATGCATGGGCTGTAAACTACGGCGATGATGGTGCTGATGGAAATTTGGAAGCTGGCGGTGCTAACATCAAAGTAACGGCAGGTAAATATCAAATCGTCCTAGATTTGTCCAATGCTAGCAAACCAAAATATACGTTGACGAAAAGATAAAATCCATCTTTACGCTTTGTTAGAGCCATATAAACTATTGTAGATTTTTGATTTTGGAGAAATAGATTTTCTTCTATTTTTCCAAAATCAAAATCTATAATAATTACAAACTCATTTAAAAAGCTCTAATTTCTCATCAAAAATCCCTTTATCCTTCATGAAAAAGATATTCCTATTGGGCGCAATTTTGCTCAATACCTTACAGTCTTTTGCCCAAACCAAAACGCCAGAGGTATGTTATGAGATTTTTGTTCGCTCATTTGCAGACTCCAATGGTGATGGCATCGGTGACATCAACGGGATTACTTCCAAATTGGATTACCTCAAATCACTGGGTGTAGATGCGCTCTGGTTGACTCCCGTAAGCAAATCTCCTTCTTACCATAAATACGACGTAGTCGATTACAAATCTATTGACCCCGAATTTGGTACGATTGACGACTACAAAAAACTCATTGCCGAGGCGCATAAACGTAAAATCAAGATTATCAAAGACTTTGTTATCAATCATACCAGCGATAAACATCCATGGTTTTTGGAAGCAAAAAAAGGAAAATCAAACCCTTATCGTGACTATTATGTATGGATGACCCCAAAAATGATTGATTCTTTGGGTATTGCTACACGCGAGCAAGCGGGCGGTTCTTGGGAAGTTACTCCTTGGCACTTTGCTAATCAAGGAGATACCGAAAAGTACTACGCATTGTTTTGGGGTGGTATGCCCGATTTGAATTATGATAATCCTAAAGTTCGTAGAGAAGTTTACGAGGCAGCAAAGTTTTGGTTAAAAGAAGTGGGAATAGACGGCTTCCGCCTCGATGCAGCCAAACATATTTATCCTGATTGGGAGGCCGAAAAATGTCATGCTTTCTGGCAAGAATTTCGCAAAGAAATGACTGCCGTAAAACCTGATGTCTATATCGTGGGTGAAGTTTGGACTTCAGCTGATAAGGTTGCCCCGTATTTCAAGGGCTTGCCTGCTAATTTTCATATCGACGAAGGTTTTGCCATACAAAAAGTAGTCAAAGATGGAAAAGATGATAATTTGATTCAAAAAATCTTGGCTGACTACAAAGCATTTGGCTCTCAAAATCCTGATTTCATCGACGCAACTATCATCGACAACCATGACCAAGACCGAATCGGTACAGTAATGAACGACGATGTCAACAAAATGAAAGTAGCGGCCCAATTGCTTCTTTCCTTACCAGGACAGCCATACATTTATTATGGCGAAGAACTAGGGATGTTGGGCAAAAAACCTGATGAAAATATTCGTGAGCCATTCCTTTGGGAAAAAGAGGCTAATGACAAGGCTCGTACCAAATGGATGAAACCTGTTTTTACCACTGAAAAAACAGTAAAGCCTCTTTCTGAACAAATCAAAGACCCAAATTCTGTTTTTAATACTTACAAAAATCTAATTGCTTTCCGCAAAAGTCAACCCGCGATGCGCCAGGTAATTCGTCCGAATTTACAAGAAAGTGCTATCAAACAGGAAGGAATTTTAGCTTTTGTCAGAAATCATCCTTCGGGCAACTTATTGGTGATTCATAACCTTACAGGTAATGCACAAAATATCCAATTGCCTTTGTCAGAACAAAAATATAAGACCACAATATTCACTACTTCAGGCAAAAAAGGTGCTATCAACTCAGCAAAAGTTACCATTCCTGCTTTTGGAATGGTGGTGTTGAAATAGCCTTCTGGAAATACATCATCTTTGGGTGATAAAGAACTAAAATATAATTGGTACAAAAGGAATAGTTTACACCTAATAAAAAGCCATCCAACTGGGTGGCTTTTTGTATTTTTCTAATAAAGCAAAAAATCGCACACAATTAGCATTTTGTTGGGTTATTCACTTTACACTTATCCGATTTCGAACAAAATGCCAAACCGAAAACGTTTACAAAAAAAAATCCTAAAAAATCTCAAAGCAAAGTTTGTTAGTTCTACATAATTGTCACAACTTCCCTTAAGAACCTCTCAAACCCGTCGCTAAGACTACAAAAATTGAGATATAGTTTCGAAAAATATTTTCAAGAAAATATAACTTTTTTAAGAACCATGAGTATCCTCCAAATGTTTGATTTAACAGGAAAAGTAGCCTTAGTGACAGGCTGTAAAAAAGGAATCGGTAAAGCAATGGCTTTGGCTTTGGCAGAAGCTGGCGCTGATATTATTGGTGTTTCGGCATCTTTAGAATTAAGCGGTAGCCAAGTAGAAAAAGAAGTACTAGCTTTGGGACGTAATTTCAAAGCCTACCAAGCTGATTTTGGCAAGCGTGATTCTTTATACAGTTTTATCGAACAAGTAAAATCAGATTTTCCTGTCATTGATATTTTGGTAAATAATGCAGGTTCTATTTTACGCAAACCAGCGGCAGAACACCCAGACGAATATTGGGATGAAATCATGGAAATTAACCTCAATTCGCAGTTTGTTATCACACGCGAAATCGGTAAATCTATGATTGAGCGTGGTAGTGGAAAAGTAATTTTTACTGCTTCATTGTTGACTTTCCAAGGTGGTATCAACGTGCCAGGATATGCAGCTAGTAAAGGTGCCATTGGTAGCTTGACCAAAGCATTCGCTAACGAATGGGCAAGCAAGGGCGTAAATGTAAATGCAATCGTGCCAGGATATATCGCCACCGACAATACCGAAGCGCTTCGCAACGACCCAGAACGTTCGGCCTCTATATTGAGCCGTATCCCTGCCAACCGTTGGGGTACTCCAGATGACTTCAAAGGCGCTACTTTATTCTTAGCTTCTCAAGCGTCGTCGTATGTACACGGGAGCACGCTTATTGTAGACGGCGGCTGGATGGGAAGATAATTAAGTGCGGAGTTTTGAGTTTTGAGTGCTGAGTTTTGAAAAATTAAGTGTTGAAAAAATGAGTCATCTCTAATTGAGTGACTGAGTGATTGAGCGATTTAGTGATTATTTTTAATAGGTATTTCTGATTATTGGACAAAATTGAAGTTCCTAGTTCAAGACTTAGTCTTGGACTTACTTTTTTAAACAGTTTAAAACTGTTTAAAAAAAATCAGTAACAAAGTCCAAACATCTGAATCTCCCATTCTCGTTTTGTTCAGTAATCTGATGAATTTTACTAGTAAAATCTAGCATTGTAGCATCAAAAAGCGGTCGGGAAATATTTTCCGACTGCTTTTTGATGAAAACTTGGAGAATAATCCCAATCTTAAAATTCGGGACGACTCATGTTTTAACATAATCACTCAATTCCACACTAAAAACTCAACATTCAGCATTATAACTCCTCCTCCTCGCCTGCCAAGCTCCATATCATAACATAACAAAAAGCTACAAAAAGGCCATATTCCACTACAAACATCCACGTAATTCGATAAGTCATCGATCGTAATACATACTCCACAAGTGAGAAGGGTTGTGCAACGATATCCCAAGAATTCCATCTTTCAATTCTTCCTAAATAAATCCCATAGCCCGACAAAGCGATTGAAATGACAAGGGCCAACCAACTGAGTCTCTCAGAGGTATGTTTTGCCCACAACTGCTTTATCCAATACATAGAAATCATTCCGGCCAATAAAGCCGACATAGCATATCCGAAGAAAGTTAACTGTTCGTGCCAATACAAACCAGAATCATATTGCGGAAAAAGATGTACAAAATCGGTTATGATATAGGGAGAGTTTGGGAAAAATGCCAGCCAAACCAAACTAGTAATGACCAATTTAGTCATGGAAACCTTCCCTTCGTCCGACTGTCGCTGCAACCAAATCACACAAAAAAGTGGTATCCAAGCCAAGAACAAATTCCAATTGATACCCCACATATATAAGTCCGAATATACTACAACTCGAGTAGCAAAAAGTAAGACAGCAAAGCCAGACATGAACATCAAGGAGAGAATAACTCTCTCCTTGCGTTTTGAAATGAATAATTTTTTAAACATAAATTAAAAGTACTTTGAATTACAAAGTTTATAAATAAAAAAATAGATAGTGTAAAAACTAGATACTAGGCTTGCTCAGTCCTTGAAAAAGGGAATAAAATCGAGCAAAAATCAAGTGTCTATTCATGAGAACTAAATTGTATTTTATGCTTTAGGCTATATGCTTTAGGCTATATGCTAAAGGCATTAGGTGAAATTTATTAATTTACAAGCGATACTTTTAGCTAAAAGAAGCTCTGTTACAAGGATTAAAATTTATCATTTACTCATCCTTAATCCATAGAAACATTTTAGCAAAGTACACATATCTGACTGCCGAAAGTCTAATAATTAAAAATGGAAAATATTGAGAATGAAAAATTGACATTCACAATTCATAATTCAGCATTGATATATTACCAAAATAAGTAGAATATGAAAAGGCTGTGTTAGTTTCCAGCAAAAGGAGTTCCAAAAATACCGACTGCCAATTCTGCCCAAATCAAGAAAAAGATGATAAATAGAACAGCTCCAGCAATAAATCTTGCCTTAAAGGTTCGAAACTTTCTCAATAAAAGCTCAAGCGTAGCGCCTGTACCACAAAGTAGAATACCTGCCACAATAAAGTCAAATATCGACCATTGAACTTCGTTGGTAAACTGCATCGCGATGAGAGGTATCAGTAAAAGCGATAAGGCTCCTCCCAAAATTAAAGCCATTCTCCTATCTGGAGTCAGCTCAAAGAAACGATTTTTGTCCATAAGAAATTGATTTAAATAAGTAATAAGTACTAACGCAAAATAATTTTTAATTTTTGAGCCTTCGGCTTTCAGCTTTGGGCATTAGGCAAAACATATCTATCGTGACTAAACAACATTTTAACACTCTTTGCCTTGTGCATGTTGCCTTGTCCCAAAACACATAAATTAATGCTTATTCTGCATGATTACCTAATACAAAATAAAATTCAAGTTATATCCCTAGGTACGAAGCAACAGGTATTAGGCAAAGAGTTTTAAAATATTTATTATAAAGAAAGAAATGATATTTTCCAACGCCCATCCCGAAAGCCTAAAGCACAAAAATTAATAATACCGACATGCTTCACCACAAGTTAATTATCTGACTATGAGCAATATAAAACAATCGACTCCCTATTAACTGATAACTTTTTTACTTAACTCAAAACTCCACGCTTACTTCATTCCTTTTACTAATTCCTCTAAGGCAGCCAAATGGCTTTGAAATGCCTCTCTCCCCTCCTGCGTTACTTGAAAAGCTGTATTTGGTTTTTTTCCGATAAAACTTTTACGTACTAGGATAAACTGCTCTTTTTCTAAAGCAGCAATATGTGAAGCCAAGTTCCCATCTGTTAGTGCCAAAGTTTCTTTTAGCTCGCCAAAATCAACCCAGTCGTTTACCATCAAAATTGACATTATCCCCAACCGAATCCGACTTTCAAAAGCTTTATTTAACTGTGTTATAAAGTTCTTCATTCTATCCTTCTATCCTAATTTTCGTACTTACGATAGAGTAAAATTCCATACAAAATATGTAAAACTCCAAATCCAAAAGCCCAAAAGAACAATCCTATGTAATAATCATTCATAAAACCAGAAATGATTCCCAAAACTACCTCGGCAACTCCTAAGTATCGAATATCATTGTAGGTGTACTTAGAAGCATTAATTAAAGCTAATCCGTAAAATAATAAGGTGGCTGAATCTATCAAATGTGGGGCATGCTGCAATAAAATGAGGCAAAATAGTCCTCCTGCAACAAGCGGTAACATCAGGTTGGCTAATAATCTCTTCGAAGCGGTATTCCAAAGTGTCTGATTATTTTTCTTAACTCTTCTATAGGTTAGCACAAAAGCGGCAACCAATGTTAAAATCAAGGCAGATATACCAATTTTTACTAAGTCCTCTAACAAGGCTTGATTCTCAAGCAAACGATTATAGCTTCCACTATAGTTATAATCTCTTGCAATCCGAAAATAGGCCAAACCAGAGGCTATTAAACCAAAGGTTCCTGCAAAAACGCCACTAAGTCCACTCAATGATAAAAATCTAGTGGAACGCTCCATCATGGCTCTGATTTCTGCAATGTCTTCTAAATGTTGATTCATATCTTATTCTAAAAAGTACTTTGAATTACAAAGTTTAAGATTAAAATAGAATTTCCAAAATTTCAATCTAATATTTTTTAAGAAAATGGAAAGATTTTTGTGGTTAGAGACTAAAACTAATACTTTAGAGTTGTCAAAACCTTTATTTGTTTGCCCAAACCCTTACCTATATCATGACGATAAAGCAAATTCTTATCCTTACCATTTTGCTCTTTACAGGCAATTCGATATTGGCACAAACGCCAAAAAGTAAAAAAGTAGTTACTCAATTTTTTGTTAAAGCTATCGACGAACATACAAAAGAAGAATTACCTGTTGAACTAGACATTAAACTTTACAAAGCAAACAAGACCTATCAGGCCAAAAATGAGCCGTTTTTGAGTCCTTTTATGTTTTTGCTTTACGAATCCGATACGGTAGAAGTTAAAAGTAAAGTTGACGGCTACTATTCCTACACCGAAATTCTGGTAGCTTCTTGCGATACCTGCCCTATTTATCAACATACGGTAACGATGGAAAAACGAAAACCGCTTTTTGAAAATGCCAAAGTAAATGATGTCGTAAAATTAGATAAAATCTATTTTGACCAAAGTAGCTTTATTCTTAGGAGTGATTCGTACCCTCAACTCGAAGAACTTTACAGAGCCTTAGAAACAAATCCGAAGCTCCGTATCGAAATCGCAGGGCATACCGATAATGTGGGAAATGCAAAACTGAACCAGTTGCTCTCAGAAAATAGAGCAAGGGTAATCAACAATTATTTAGTTGGAAAAGGCATAGATGCCAAAAGGTTAAAATTTGTGGGTTATGGACAAACCAAACCTGTGTCGCCGAATGATACCGAAGAAAATAAATCAAAAAATAGAAGGGTAGAATGTTTGGTATTGGCTAATTAGTAGAATTTACAAAATTGATAGTTCCCTTCCAAAGGTAAGATTGATTGCACCTACCCGAAAATCAGCGAGTCGGAATAGTAGAAATCTAACACGGGAGTTTCGGCTATCCTACGTATTTCTCACGCATCAGGATTTTTCTTCCTCTAATACAATACCTTACCATATTTAAAAAAAACAAAAATATCTTACTATATTGCAAAATAACACATAACTATATTTCTCTTTACACACAGCTTGCTATTTATGAAAACTAACAAAAGGACTACTTTTTGTATATTTAGTTATTTCATTTTAGGTGTTTTATCTTCCTTTGCTCAAAGTAAGGATTTATACACGCAGGAGAATAAATTTGTTAAACGATATACCACTCTCAGCAATGGTTCGGGAGATGCAGCGCAATTCGGAATAGATTTTAAAGCCTTTCTTTCTGCCAATCCCACTACGATTGACTTTCCGTTTAATAAATTAAAAAACAACTCATTTTACCTCACTACATCATCCGACGGCAATTTACGTCATTATGCTTGGGATACTTTCCAAGGAGGCTCTATGCATTTCTTTGATGAAATCTATCAGTGGAAAGATGGATCAAAAGTTTCATTAAAACAATCAAAATCCTCCGCCGAAGGTTCAAGTGGTGAGTTTTCATCTAAAATGTATACCATTAATATCCAAAATAAAAATCACTATCTGGTAGTCACAAATTCGATTTTTTCGAATCGAGACTCCCGTCAATCAGTGATAGCCTACGTCATTAACAATGGGAAGCTGGTACTTGCTCCTATTTTCAAAACAAAAACACAGTTACTCAGCAGAATTGATGTAGATTTTGATTTTTTCACAGTTGCTGACCGACCCGAACGCCCCCTCCAATTAATTACCTTTAATGATAAACAAGATATGCTTCTGATTCCAGTCGTTAACGAAAATGGTAAAGTAACTAAACGCAATATCATGTATATTTTCAACGGCTCTGTCTTGGAATATAAAGGTATAAAATAACAAAATTCTCCCTCTTGTTTTCCCATAAAGACGGGATTACTCTTGCTTTTAGAAAACTAATTATCCAAACTAAATCTTTCCAACCAATAAACTTTACCACTATGGCAAATAACCTAAGTAACAACGGTGGTTACCGTTACTTGGCTGCAAGTCCAAATGCAGAAGAATTCAAACCTTCCAAGCGCTCAAAGCAAAAACTACCACCCAAAGTAGACCTCCGCAAATACATGACTAAGGTCGAAAATCAAAAATCCTTAAGTAGTTGTACTGCCAACGCTACCGCTGGTGCTTATGAATACCTGGCCAAACGTCACCTAAAAAATCGTCAATTCGAGGTAAGTCGTTTGTTTGTGTACTATAACGCAAGACTTCGAGCTAGTAATGTTATCAAAGATGAAGGTAGTCATATCCAATATGCAGTAGAGAGTCTACATAAATTAGGAGCATGTACAGAAGATATCTGGCCTTATGAATTGAAAAAAGTAAATAACAAACCCAATAGTGCTAGTTATGATGAGGCGAGTTATTTTAAGGTTCAGAAATCTAAATATGTACCAACTGACCTAAAATCATGGAAACAAGCATTGGCCGAAGGATATCCAATAATTTTTGGAATTGCGCTTTTTGAAGGATTTGACAACTGCCAAAAATATGGGGGTGTCGTTCCTATGCCCTCGCCAGATGAAGCTTCTCGTGCAGCACACGGGCTTCATGCGATGCTTTGTGTGGGTTATTCTGAAGCAGATGAAATGTTTATTGTGCGTAATTCTTGGGGTGAAGAATGGGGCGATAAAGGATACTGCTACATGCCCTATCAGTATGTCATCAACGAAAAATTCAACTTGGGGGATAGTTGGATAATCAAGCGTACTAATCCTATTCCAGACTTTGAGGATACCTGGGTCAATGACAAAAAATCTATAATTGCCAAAAGCGGTGCGGCAAATGCAGCAAATCTTCCTGTATATTCAGCTGATGATTATGAAGATTTTGATGTTTGGACCATTTTCGAAGACGACCTAGTAGATGAATACGAAGAAATGGGCTGCGACGAATACGAAGAACTAGAATACATTGAAAGCGAACTAGACGAAGAAGAATACGACGAAGAGGAAGAAGATGCTGAAGACGAGGAAGAGTACGACGAGGAGGAAGAAGATGCTGAGGACGAAGAAGAGTACGACGAGGAGGAAGAAGAAACCGAAGACGAAGAAGAGTACGACGAGGAAGAAGATGCTGGAGACGAGGAAGAGTACGACGACGAGGAGGAAGAAGCTGAGGATGAGGAAGAGTACGACGA
>NZ_JBMLSD010000107.1:0-1515 GCF_049240685.1 Flectobacillus sp. | reverse complement strand
GTAGGTATTTTTTACCAATTGCCCCCCTTGGTACACTACTCGTTGGCTCAGTGCCAATATCAATTCTGAGGCTTGTCCAAATTTGGCAATTGTTGCTGCATAGGTGATTTTGCTGGCAAGTGTACCTAAGTTTCTTGCTGCAACAACTAATGTGGCTACGTCTACTACATCTTTGCCAATTTGATGATAAAGCTTACAACTTTCTACTTGATGTGCCTCTTTTACTTTGTTGATAATCGCCGACCACCCTGCTTTGCTAAACAAAGATTCCACCGCTGCTCCCAAGATTGTTCGACCTTCGGAGCTAAATAGCATCGAAATAAACTCAGGTATGCCTGCTACCTGACCAACCGCTCCATCATAAAGCCCACACAAAAATGCAAATTGTGTACGATCCATGCAAGATGGTAGTCCCTCACAACTTACTGGTACAAATGGTAAACCTACAAAATCTGAGCCTAAGGTACAATCCCAATACTTTGGAGGTATTATTAGATCGCTTTTGATAAAGTCGGTTAACCCTCTGAGCAAGCCCATCAGTGGGTTGTAGGTGCTCATGGGGTCGGGCAGTGCCACTATGCCTTCGAGCCACTTGCGATAATACTCTCGCTGTTGGGTATCGGTTGGCGTGTTTTTCCCAAAATAAAACTCATACCTATACACCCCCGAACTCACTTTGTGAAGCCATAGGATTATCTCGTCATCGCCTACTTTGTCGCAAGCTTGGGCTATAGAGGTGAGGTCAGCTTTGGTGTTTTGACCGGTGCTGATATAGAGTTTGAGTTTTTTGCCAAGGTAATCCTCTTTGGCTTCTTGCTTTGTGCTTTGGGCTTGGCCAAAGAGTAGCGCAAGAGATGCTTCGTTGGCTACTGCCAACAAGTTGGGAGGAAAAAGATCATAGTTTTGGCTATATTGCGTTTCAGCTAAGTATCCATTGTAGTAGGTGGAAACGGGCTTGCTGCCATTGAGGGATAAGTATCCATTAGATGTTTCATCTTTGACAGCTTGGTAAGAGGTGTTATAAAACCCGCTAAATTTGCCTGTCTTCTTATCGTAAATTGGGATATAAGTGACTCCATTTAGCACTAGTTTATTCTGAGAAACCGCAACAGAATTGCCCTTCTTAAAGCTAAAGCTATACATTGTCACCTTGCCATCCTTGGTGTATTTTACTGTAAGCTCGTTCCCCAAAAGAAACAAGCTGGCGGTAGGAATATCTACTTTGGTTTTTTCTTTAATTAAGCCATCTAAGCTCAGGCTATTTTGAAGGGCTGTAACATTAGCTTGTGTTTGATTGATTTGACAATCAGTTACAAACAATGCGCTAACATCAGGAAAATGAAGTCGCTTTGTGGGTATTACATGAGTAGAAGCATAGGCCCAATCTTGACGAAGTTTGCGGTTATAGTGCATCCCCAAACCATTACAGTCTATGTCATTACTCAACTGCTGGGACATCTGTGCTATACTGGCGTAGATTTGCTTGACTTCGGGGATGGTGGAGTTTGTGCCGTA
>NZ_JBMLSD010000106.1:0-4274 GCF_049240685.1 Flectobacillus sp. | reverse complement strand
GTTTGTTTATTTTTTGGATTCAAAATTATCACACTTTTGAAGATATATCGTCCTGTTATCCACAATTAGTCGGTGAATATTCGAATTAACCTTCCTAAAGTAAAGAACCGTCGGGGGAGCCTTGCAAGCTACTCAAGTACTAAACGTAAATCTTATTTGAAATATTAAAAACTAATTAAAAAATTTCTATAAAATCTTGAATATTGCCTGATAGACAGTAATTTCACTTTTTGATTTATTCTATTATAACGAGACCAATCTGATGAAACCAATCATCCAACTTCACGACAAGCAGTTCGAAATTTTTATTAAGCAAGAAATCATTGAGGAAAAAATACGCCAAATGGCGCAAGAAATCAGCAAAGATTATGATGGGAAATGCCCGATTTTCTTAGCGATTTTGAATGGCTCTTTTTTATTTGCTGCCGAACTCATGAAGTCTGTATCTATTGATTGTGAAATCACTTTCTTGCGTGTTTCATCTTATCATTCGACCACTTCGACAGGAAAAATAACAGAAGTATTAGGCTTGAAAGAGGATATCACCGACCGAGATGTCATTATCCTTGAAGATATTATTGATACGGGCCTTACAATGGCCAAAATTCAGGAACAATTATTAGGTAAAAACCCAAAATCTCTAAAAGTTGCTTCGTTATTTCAAAAACCAGAAGCACTCAAAACCCCAATTGACATAGCCTATTTAGGCTTTGAACTTGAAAACCGTTTTGTGTTAGGGTACGGGCTAGACTACGATGGCTTAGGGCGAAATTTGCCAGATTTGTACGTTTTACATGAAGCCTAATAAGCTTATCAGGCAATTCCCCACAGATATTTAGTAAACTGTGAATGAGTGAGTTGTGAACAATTTGTTTGAATTTTTCTTAGTAAGACTTACGATTTGTGTCGCTACTACTAAAGCACAAATTTTAGGAAGCTACTAATTCACAATTCACTCATTCACAATTCACTCATCCACAATTCACCATTACCTACGCAATCATATCAAATCCACAGTATGGTACCAATGCTTTTGGAATACGGATACCTTCTGGTGTTTGGTTATTTTCAAGAATAGCGGCCAAAATACGAGGTAAAGCTAATGCCGAACCATTAAGCGTATGTAGCAACTGAGACTTTCCTTCTGTTTTCATACGAAGTTTCAAACGGTTGGCTTGGTAAGTTTCGAAGTTTGATACTGAGCTTACTTCTAACCAACGTTTTTGTGCCCCAGAAAATACTTCCATATCGTAAGTCAATGCAGAAGTAAAACTCATATCGCCACCACAAAGACGAAGCACGCGATACGGCAATTCTAACTTTTGCAACAAACCTTGTACGTGCAATGACATTTCTTCCAAAGCCGCATAAGAATTTTCAGGCTTTTCGATACGTACGATTTCTACTTTATCGAATTGATGCAAACGGTTTAGTCCACGCACATGAGCACCCCAAGAACCCGCCTCACGACGGAAACATGGTGTATAACCAGCATTTTTAACAGGCAATTCTGACTCTTGTAAAATCACATCACGATACAAGTTGGTAATAGGTACCTCAGCCGTTGGAATCAAATACAAATCATCTACAGTTGCATGATACATTTGTCCATCCTTATCAGGTAATTGACCCGTACCAAAGCCAGAATCTTTATTAATCAAGATAGGAGGTTGTACTTCGGCGTAACCCGCAGCAATAGCTTCGTCCAAGAAAAAGTTAATCAATGCACGTTGGATACGAGCGCCTTTTCCTTTGTACACTGGAAAACCAGCCCCTGTGATTTTATTTCCTAATTCGAAATCAATAATATCGTATTTCTTAATCAAGTCCCAGTGCGCTAAAGCATCTTCGGCAAGCGTTGGGATAGTGCCATTTTCTAGAATTACCTCATTTTCTTCTGGAGTTTTACCCTCTGGAACACTGCTATGTGGTAAATTTGGCAAAGTTACCTGTACCTCATAAAGCTCAGATTCGATAGATTTTAACGTCTCATCCAACTCTTTAGAGCGAGCTTTCAAAGTAGAAGTTTCAGCTTTAGCAGCTTCAGCTTCCTCTTTTTTTCCAGCTTTCATCAAACCGCCAATCTCTTTGGCCAAAGCATTTGACTTAGCAAGAGTGGAGTCTAGCTCATTTTGGGTTTCGCGACGCTTATCATCCAACGCGATGATTTGTTCAACGGCTTCTTCAGCATTTTTAAAATGCTTTTTTTTCAAGCCAGCAATAGTGGCTTCTTTGTTTTCCTTGATTTGTTGAATTTGTAACATGGATTCTATTTATCTATCGAGCTTTGCCATCAATCGCTCTATATCGTGTTTAATTTTTTGGTATAAAAAGCAAGATTCAAAAGATGTATTTAACGATAAGACATATTTTACATCTTTTGTACTATTTTCATATTGCTTGATACTATCTCCAACATTTTTTCCTGCTATCTGATTAATTCTATCTATTTCTTCTTTCTTCAAAGTATTGCAAACACTCTTTAAAAAATATATCAGAAAATCGTCTTGCAAAGTGTGCCCTCTAACAAATAAATAAGTATTCTTAGCTTCAATCCCTAACTCTTTTAAAGTTGCTTGCGATTCTATTACTTCCTCTTTTAAGTCAGGATATTCCTTTTGCCAATCATTGATTAGATTTTTAACCTGTTTTTCTATTGTTACTAATCTACTCTGTATATTATTTAGGTCAATTTGTATTCCATTTTGACCCGAAAAACTTATCGCTTGAATAAAGGGTTTAATATTAAAGTGGGGTATATTCTTTACTAAACATACAGACCACGTAAACGCCTCATAAATAATTTCAGAGTAATTTTCTAATAGTTGACTAAAATCCAGCTTATTGTTTACTCTATTGCAAGACCTAACACAAACCTCATCTAAAGACTCTGAGAAACAACGTAAATTTTCAATCGCATAAGAATAAGTCTGTAAAATATAATCACTTTGGTTGATTTTGGTTGATTGCGGAGTATGATCTTGCAAAATATAGTCATAATCGCTATCTACACAAATAATCAAAAAATTTCCAAGTGACATACTTAATAGCTCCTCGCTTCTTTTTAGTGCCTCATTTTTGCCTTTGCTTAAAGAGTCTTGTGATGCAGGATATATTTCAAATCTATAGGGGCTAGAATTATGCCTTGAAAGAATCGTATGCCAAAATGCAACATCATCATAACTTTCCACATACACCAAAATAGGTTTTACAGCTTTCTTTGAAGCCATTATTCCATAACTTTTAATGTAGTCAGAACTAAGATTATCTGATAAACTACTTGGCATCTTCTGGTATAGCTTGTCTATCAAGGGTAATTAAATCGCTCACTTCAAATACTTTATCCGCCCATCCTTCCAATATAATACCAGGAGAGTGTGTTGCTAAAATGATTTGTACATTAGGGTTTAGCTCTTTAATGTATTGAATCAATTTTCTTTGCCAATCAATGTGTAAAGAAATTTCTGGTTCATCCATAAATAAGATAGCGGGCTTGTTATCTTGTACTAGAACCGTCAATAGAATTACTATGATTTGTTTTTCTCCTGATGATAATTGATATGGAGTAAGTCTATCTTTACCACTGAGAAAAATGAGTTCATTGCTATTCCTATCTATATATTTTCCTGAAAATTCAAAAAGTAAATCTATGATATCCAAAAATCTCTCATGAGTACTCTGAATTTTTATTATGTTCTCTGAAGATTCTTTTTTTGCTAATAACTCAAACACTCGCTTGCCAATAGTTAACTGATAATCAAGATATTGCCTTTGAAGTTCAAAAATCTCTTTATCTAATACAGTTTTTACTTTTTCATTTGGAGCAGCATAAACACTTATTTCTGAATCAAACGTATTTAGAAAATCTATTTTAATATTCTTCAATAATGCTAAGTCGAAATCTCTCAGCTCTACATTTCTTTCTTCAATTAGAGATTGTTTGGAAAGCTTTTCGGTATTATTAAAGATTACCGTAACCCCCTTTACTTTAGTGCCAATATTCTCAAGAATTGCATCCTTTAAGCAAATCCCCCAAAATATTGCATTCAAAATAGTACTTTTCCCACTACCATTTATACCAGACAAAACATTCACTGAAGGGTCTAAATTCCACTCAAGGTCATACCTCCCCCAGAGGTTTTTTATTTCCACTTTCTTGATATACTTTATTGGTTCATTCATGTGGGGTATTTTTTAGCGTAAAAATCTTTAATTCTTGCAAAGATAAAAAAAATAGCCGTGCGTAAGCTTCTGACGACACGGCTATTAGTATT
>NZ_JBMLSD010000105.1:0-1231 GCF_049240685.1 Flectobacillus sp. | reverse complement strand
AAACGCTCACCGAAGAAGAGATTTTACAGGAAGTAGCCGTGCTCAAACGCATGGGTTATGAGCATGTGCTTTTGGTAACTGGTGAGGCTAATCAGACAGTTGGTGTGCCGTATTTGCAAAAGGTAATTCGATTGATAAAGCCTTATTTTTCTCAAATATCCATCGAAATACAGCCCCTCGACCAAGACGAATATGAAATTTTGGTCGCTGAAGGTGTACATGCAGTTTTGGTTTATCAAGAAACCTATCATGAGGAGGATTACAAAAAACATCATCCCAAAGGTAAAAAGTCGAATTTTCAGTACAGAATCCAAACCCCTGACAGATTAGGTAAAGCAGGGATTCACAAAATGGGTCTGGGAGTACTCATAGGCTTGGAAGATTGGCGGGTTGACTGCTTTTTCACAGCCTTGCATCTTCGATATTTAGAAAAGCGCTATTGGCAAAGTACCTATTCCATCTCTTTTCCTAGGCTTCGACCATTTTCAGGCGGTTTAGAACCCAAAGTCGAAATGTCGGATAGAGAGTTAGTCCAACTAATTTGCGCTTATCGAATATTTGATGAAGAAGTAGAATTATCTATTTCTACCCGAGAAAATGAGATTTTTAGAGACAATATTATCAAACTCGGTATTACGTCGATGAGTGCTGGTTCAAAAACCAATCCGGGTGGCTATGTCGTCGAACCAGAATCTTTGGAACAATTTGAAATCAGCGATGAACGTTCGCCGCAAGCTATTGCTTCGGTGATTCAGGCACAAGGCTATGAACCTGTTTGGAAAAATTGGGACAGGCTTTTGCAATAAGAATAATGTTGAATTGTGAGTTGTGAATTGCGAATTTGAACAACGAACCATTTATTAATCAAAATTTTACATTCACAATTAGGGCTTTACGAAAGATATTATTTTATTCAAAAGCGTTCTAATCATTAGCAACCCTTGCGGTAGCCCAACTCAACATGGCAACCGCAAGGGTTGCCGCTACTGGAATTTTATTCTGAAGATAAGATAAATCTTTCGTACAGGTCTAATTCATAATTCAGCATTAATACTTAAATTTAGGTTATATGCCTAGGCAACAGGCACTAGGCAAAGAGTTTTAACATGTTTTTTAGTAACTACAGATATGTTGTTGCCGAAAGCCCATTGCTGAAAGTCGAAAGCCCAAAAATTGAATTTTATTTTGCCCACTAACTTACTTATCATTCATCAAAACCAAAAAAGCTTAA
>NZ_JBMLSD010000104.1:0-5130 GCF_049240685.1 Flectobacillus sp. | reverse complement strand
ATGGGACTTCTTGTTTGAAATAGGATATTGTGGAAAAAGATTTTCAAATTCTAAACTTGGTTTGGAGACGTAAGCATTACGTCTCTACAAGAAGGGAAAAATTCTTTTCCTAAAATTTTACCATTTTCAAATTATCAAATCCACCAAATTTTCAAATTCTAAACTTGGTTTGGAGACGTAAGCATTACGTCTCTACGAGGATTGAAATTATTTTCCTAAAATTTTACCATTTTCAAATTACCAAATCTTCAAATTTTCAAATTACCAAATTTTCAAATTATCTTTTCGGTTCATTCAATTCAATCACATAGCCGTCGGGGTCGGTTAAGTAGATTTGGTAGGCGCCATCAAAACGCTGTTGACGATGGTAAGGAACTTCTTTCGATTTCAAAAACGCCTCAATACCATCAGCAGAATTGCTTGGAATGGTAAGCGAAAAGTGAGCGCCATTTTTATCATTATTACTTACAGGGTCTTTCCGACCGAGCAATAAATGTAATTCTTGTCCAGGAGCTATCTGAAACCATCTTCGTATCGCAATTAGGTTGTCTGGAACTGTCACGGGCGACAAACCGATGATTTCTCTATAAAAAGCTGCACTAACTTTCAGGTCTTTTACGGCTAGTCCAACATGGTTATACGACAAAATTGTTATTCCTTTCTGTGAATCCTGAGCCACCGCAGCAGCTTGACTCATTCCTACAAATGCTAAGGCCAATACTGGCAAATGTGATAATTTCATAGTTATTGGGATATTTATCTGATTATCAAAAAATTAAATAAAGGTAAAGTGAGTATTATTAACGATATCAGAGTTTTTTTTTACTTTTTCTGATAAATGACCTCATTTTATTTGAAAAACTTGCCCTGAACTTTATATTTTTATACTAGGAAATTTTTTTATCCTCCTAATCGTAGGCTTATAGCATAAAAGATGACTATTTGACCAGAATGAATTTACTATTTGTATGCCTTATGCTGAAAGCTCAATGCACTCAGTAATCTTCTAGTAAATACATACAGCGAATTTCGCTAATATGGTTTGCGTGAAACTCGACAATGTGTACACTGACTGGACCATTTTTTAGACTGATTTTTAATGAAATACATAACATATTTAATCTTACTGAGTATTTCGGTAAATTCTTTTGCCCAAAACTCCGTAAAGCAATTATCCTTACAACTTACCCAATCAGCTCCTAACGATTCCTTGAAAGTAGTCGCTATTTTTGAGTGGATTACTGGCTCCATACATTACGACTTAGAAACTTTTCAGCAAAGGCTTCCCACGCTTGATTTAGGGAACTCCCAATCCAGCTCGGTAGTGCTTTCTAGCCGAAAAGCAATTTGTGGTGGCTATTCCAATTTGTTTTATGATTTGTGTAAATATGCAGGTATCAAAGCTCAGGTAATAGAGGGTTTGGGTAAAATTCGTAATTCATCCAACCCAGCAGATTCTACTTTTAGAATCGAAAGTCACGCTTGGAATGCCGTCAAACTTAATGAAAAATGGTATTTATTGGACCTTACGTGGAGTTCGGGAGCCATGATTAATAACTCCTACCAACAACGTCGTAATTGGGAATTTTTTATGACCCCTCCTGCCGTATTTTTGTTGACCCATTTCCCAAGTGACCCGATGTGGCAACTTCAGAAAAGAGTCATTTCCTATCAAGAATTTATTAAAGGTGGCCCTTTTTTGAAAACCAAAAGACTGGATTATGACAAGCTTCTGGAAAAATATGAGCTATTGGATTCCACAACGCAAGTACTAGATACACAGGAAAGAATCATCGCTTTTGACCCAAAGAATGATAATGCCTACAATATGCTAGGATATTTTTATGCCACCCGTTCTACCAAAACTTTGGAGGAATATACAGCCATTTCTCGGGCAGTCCGAGAACAAAAAAATCCTAAAGAACAACAACAATTGGCCTTACAGTACAAAAACAAAATGTTTGAGCTACTCAATAAGGCCGAATTGGAACTAAACAAGTCCTTGGATTATTATAATCATATAGGTCCTTCAGCTCTGATAAAAGGTGTTGTAGATAATAAAAATGCTATTTACAATAACTTAGAGGCGATTCGTAAGGACAAAGAAATGATGAACCGATATTTCGCAATTCTTGGACGAAACAAACGATGAACAACTACGATGTAATTATTATTGGCGCAGGCCCAATTGGATTAGCTTGTGGACTAGAAGCCCAAAATGCTGGACTCAGCTACTTGATTTTGGAAAAAGGATGCTTGGTAAACTCGCTCTATAATTACCCAGCCAATATGACTTTTTTTAGTACTTCTGAAAGGCTCGAAATTGGTGATATTCCTTTTGTATCTAACAGTGCAAAACCTACTCGCTCGGAAGCCTTAGAGTATTATCGTCGTGTAGCGGTACACCGTAAACTAGCCATCAATTTGTTCGAAACTGTTGAATCTGTTACCTCACACGAAAACTTGTATCAGATTAATACTAGTAAATCTCAATACCAGTGCAAAAGTATCGTCATTGCTACAGGATTTTATGACATCCCATATTTGATGGATGTTGAGGGGGAAGATTTACCGAAAGTGACTCACTATTACGCCGAACCACATTTTTATTCTATGCAAAATGTACTCGTGGTAGGCGCCAACAACTCCGCTGTAGATGCCGCCTTGGAAACATGGCGTAAAGGTGCCAATGTCACCATGGTTGTCAGAAGTGAAGGTATCGGTGAAAGAGTAAAATATTGGGCAAAACCAGATATTGAAAACCGCATCAAAGAAGGTTCTATTCAAGCGTTCTTCAATTCGGAAGTCGTTGCCATCCGTCAGCATGAAGTAGATATCAAAACGCCAGAAGGTATTGTTACGATTCCAAATGACTATGTGATTGCTATGACAGGCTACCAACCGAATTTAACATTTTTAGAAAAAATGGGCATTGAACTTTCTAAAGATGAGATTCGTAAGCCATTTTATGATGAAACCACACAGGAAACTAATTTACCCAATGTCTTCTTGGCTGGGGTAATTTGTGGCGGGATGAATACCCATTCTTTGTTTATCGAAAATTCTCGCGTGCACGCCACGCATATTATGGATACTCTGAAAAAACGTTTATTGTAGATAAACCTAACACTGGTTAAATGCTAAAAAAGGTGCTGGATTCCTATCCAGCACCTTTTTTTCAAAGGATTCCAATCCTTTATTAAAATCCAAAATCAGTTGTATATCGCCCAGCACGGTCGTACAAAGACTTTACAGGGATACTCAATCGTTGTCCGATAGGTTTGCCTCCTCTATAACTTTGTATTTTCAAGAAAGAAGCATTCTTTGGAATATCCAATTTACTTTGGTATTTGGGTGAAAACGCATCAGGATTTGTCCCATCAAAAGTATAATACAAATCCAATCCTTTGATTTCCGATAACATCTCGATTTTGAGATTTGCACCTTCCTTCATCGTTCTAACCAAAGGGTCATACACACTTCGGGAATAATTGATAGAGGCTTCGTCCATCCTCAAAAATTGGTTTTCCATTTTAGTAATAAAATAATCCCAATTTCGCCTTTCTTTCTTACTCCATAATACCTCCGACAAAGCCCACGCCCGCGGATACATCATATATTCGACATGACGAGAATTAGGAACCGACTCCGTCCAAAGGTTTCCTTGTCCCCCCAAAATCAAAGAAGAACTCACTCCTGCAGGTGTTGGCTCGAAACTGTAAACTCTTTTTAATCGCAGCAAATCATAGGTCATAGGTTCGGCTGTGGGCTCGCCTTGGTACAAGTCCAAATAGGTAAATGTATTGGGCGTCATCACTACAGCATGATTTTGTTTGGCAGCCTCTATCCCACCTTTATCGCCTCGCCACGACATTACGGTAGCTTCTGGAGCTAAGCCACCTTCCAAAATCTCGTCCCAGCCGATGAGTTTCTTCCCTTTACTCGACAAGATTTTTTCGACTCTTTTGACAAAGTAGCTTTGTAATTCAGCCATGTTTTTCAAACCTTCCCTTTTCATTAAAGCTTGACATTCGGCACTTTTTTCCCAATATCCTTTATAACATTCGTCGCCACCAATATGAATATAAGGGTGTGGAAAAAGCTGAGCAACTTCGGTAAAAACTTTATCCAAAAACTCATATACCTTTTCGTTTGATGGACAAAGTGAGTTTTCTACCTCTCGGTAAAACTTCCATCCTGCATTTACCTGAAACTTGTTGCCTCCAGCACAAGACAATTCTGGATAAGCCGTCAAAATCGCCAAGCTATGCCCAGGCACATCTATTTCGGGCAAAATCTGGATATATTTTGATTGTGCATACGCCACAATTTCCCTGATATCTTCTTGGGTATAGAATCCTCCGTAAGTAGGTTTCTCTCCTTCTTGGGGTACTTCTCTTTCCCACCAATTACCTACACGTGGTACGCGCCAAGCGCCCACGCTAGTGAGTTTAGGATACGATTTTATTTCAATTCGCCAACCTTGATCGTCGGTCAAATGCCAATGAAAGGTGTTGAATTTATAGCGTGCTAATTGGTCGATAAAGCTTTTGATATATTCTTTTGGAAAAAAATGGCGACTTACATCCAACATAATTCCACGCCAAGCATAACGAGGATAATCGATAACACTACTCGCTGGGATTTTCCAAACCATTCTTTGGTACTTTTTGCCTTCAATTTGTTTAGGAAAAAGCTGAATCAAAGATTGAACGCCATAAAACAAGCCCGCAGGTGTTTGGGCTTTGATGTCGATATGTTTGGGCGTAATTTCTAAAGAATACCCCTCTTCCTGTCCAACAACTTTGAAAGGAGTACTTTCCAACTTAAAATTGATATGTTTTCCTATTTTAGGTGTCTCCAATACAGGTAGCTTTACTCCTGTAGGAATCGCCAAAGTCATAGCTAAAAACTCAGCAATTTTACGTACTTCTGGATTTCCCTTAGGGATATGAATACGCGTATCGGCCGTTAGGACAAACTCACCAAGCGTTTTTTGTTGGGCTACAGGTTCAGGAATAATTTGTTGGGAAAAAACAAGAGGACTACTCCACAATACCAGGGTAAGGAACTTTACTAATTTCATTTTAAACAAGAGGCTTTTTTATCATAAAGTACGGCTCATTCTAT
>NZ_JBMLSD010000103.1:0-10778 GCF_049240685.1 Flectobacillus sp. | reverse complement strand
TTTTTGTTAAAATGTGGCTATGGAAAGCGTGCTTACGCTTAATTTTGCCTGATCCAGTCACTTTGAAGCGTTTTTTCGCTCCTGACTTAGTTTTAATTTTTGGCATTTCTTTTAAACGTTTAAATTGTGAAAAGTATTTGCCGCAACATTTCTGTATTGGCTTGGTAAAATAGTCCGCAAAGATACAAAAAAGTTTGTTAATAAATGCTATTTGATTCAGTTTTTTCTGAAATAAAAAATGCCATTAATAATCGCTAAGATTAATAATGGCATTTGATTATCAGACTATTACTCTAGCTGAGCATTTGCGTACTTAGGTACGAATGCTATCTGAATTCAAACAATAGCTGAGCGCCTTAGATTATTTTTTTATCGTTTTTGGCGAGAAAATAATCGACATTCTTTTACCTTCTAATTTTGGCATTTCGTCTGGCTTTCCTACTTCTTCTAAACCTTTGGCAAAGTTGAGTAAAAGCATTTCTCCTCTCTCTTTAAAAACAATCGCACGACCAACGAAGTGAACATAGGCCTTCACTTTTGCACCTTCTTTCAGGAAGTTAATGGCATGTTTCAATTTGAAATTAAAGTCATGATCGTCGGTGTTAGGACCAAAACGAATTTCTTTTACCACCGTTTTTGCAGCGTTTGCTTTAATCTCTTTTTGCTTTTTCTTTTGTTCGTACTTAAACTTAGCATAATCGATAACGCGACATACTGGTGGCACTGCCTTTGGTGATATTTCAACTAGATCTAAACCTTGCTGAGTAGCAATCTCAAGGGCTTGTTTGAACTCAACAATTCCTTGTTCTACGTTTTCACCTACAAGACGAACCTGCTGAACTCCGCGGATAGCGTTATTGATTCTGTAAGGTTCCTCTTCTCTTTTTGTCCCTTTGTAATTATTATTCGGGCGTAACGCCATATTGTAAAATTTATTAGTTATAAATTATGTAAAATCAGATTGAGCTTAGAAGTTCAAAAACTGTTTAAATGAATAACTCTATTTATCAGGAAAATGTTCCGGTGAAGGATGTAATTTGGACTTTCGTGATTATTAGATAGTTATCTATTTATGTTTCCGAAATCTAAATCAAAAAAAAATGAAATGCAAATTTCAGTGTTGGTGAAACTACAATTTTATTTTTTGTAAGATGTTTATCCTTCTTTAAAGCAATCTTTTAGGGAAGTTTCCCCTAGAAGATTGCTTCAAAAATTTGGACTAGCCTATGCGTGCGATGTTTTTATTGATTTCTTCCTGTGCTAGTTGAATGAATTCCTCAATAGGCATCATACCCAAATCGCCTTCTCCCTTTTTACGGACAGATACTTTACCTTCGGCTGATTCTTTTTCACCTACAATCAACATAAATGGAATTTTTGAAACTTCGGCATCACGGATTTTTCTGCCAATTTTTTCATCTCTATGGTCGATATATCCACGTAAATCTTGTTCTTGTAGTCTCAAGAAAAGTTCATTGGCATAATCTTCATATTTCTCCGAAATTGGTAAAACTGCTAACTGATCTGGAGACAACCACAATGGGAAATTACCAGCGGTATTTTCAATCAAAATCGCCACAAATCGCTCTAAAGAGCCAAATGGTGCACGGTGAATCATCACAGGGCGGTGTTTTTGATTGTCAGAGCCAGTATACTCTAGCTCAAAACGCTGTGGCAACTGGTAATCTACCTGAATGGTACCTAACTGCCATTTACGTCCAAGTGCATCTTTTACCATAAAGTCGAGCTTAGGCCCATAGAATGCTGCTTCACCAAGTTCTACGACGGTTGGTAGTCCTTTGATTTCTGCCGAACGAATAATGGCGGCTTCAGCTCTTTCCCAATCTTCGTCTCTACCAATATATTTTTCTTTATTTTCTGGGTCACGAAGTGATACTTGCGCCGAGTAGTTTTCGAAACCTAAAGCTTTGAAAACATAGAGTACTAGGTCAATTACCTTCATGAATTCCTCTTCTACTTGATCAGGACGACAGAAGATGTGCGCATCGTCTTGAGTAAATCCTCGAACACGTGTCAATCCATGTAACTCTCCAGATTGTTCATAGCGGTAAACTGTACCAAATTCGGCCAAGCGCAATGGCAAATCACGATAACTGCGAGGCTTAACTTTGTAAATCTCACAGTGGTGAGGGCAGTTCATAGGTTTCAAGAAAAACTCCTCATCTTCATCTGGTGTACGGATAGGCTGGAAAGAATCTTGACCATATTTGGCATAGTGACCAGAGGTTACATAAAGTTCTTTTGAGGCGATGTGTGGAGTCACGACTGGAGAATATCCCGCTCGTACTTGAGCTTTTCGGAGAAAACCCTCCAAGCGCTCGCGCAACATCGTACCTTTGGGCAACCACAACGGCAAACCCATTCCTACTTTTTCGGAGAAAGCAAAAAGCTCTAATTCTTTTCCTAACTTACGGTGGTCACGACGTTTGGCTTCTTCTAATAAATGAAGGTATTCGTCTAGTTCTTTTTGCTTAGGGAACGTAACGGCATACACTCGTGTCATTTGCTTGCGCGAAACATCTCCACGCCAGTAAGCCCCCGCAACATTCATTAGCTTCACAGCTTTGATGAACCCAGTATTTGGAATATGAGGGCCACGGCACAAGTCAGTAAAATTACCCTGAGAATAGAAGGTAATAGAACCATCTTCAAGCCCATCTATCAATTCCAATTTATATTCGTCGCCTTTTTCAGTAAAATATTCAATCGCTTCGGCCTTCGAAATAGGCGTGCGCTGATATTCATTCTTTTGGCGAGCCAATTCTACCATTTTATCTTCAATTTTCTTGAAGTCTTCCGAGCTTAAGGTTTTATCACCCATATCTATATCGTAATAAAAGCCAGTTTCGATAGCTGGCCCAATCCCGAATTTGGTTCCTGGGTATAATGCCTCAATAGCCTCGGCCATCAAGTGCGCTGAAGAGTGCCAGAAGGTTTGTTTTCCATCGGTGTCATTCCAAGTAAGAAGTTGGAAATCAGAATCTTCATTGATTGGCAATGATGCATCAACAACTTTTCCATTTACCTTGGCTGCCAATACATTTCTGGCAAGACCTTCTGAAATACTGAGGGCAATGTCCATCCCAGTGACTCCCTGGGCATACTCTCTAACACTACCATCGGGTAAAGTGATTTTAATCATTTGATTGTTTTAGTTTCGGCTCGTATTCTATCTGTCCAATTCGGGAAATTATACAAACAATATCCTTCGTCGGGATAGCCATTACGGGCGTTGTTTTATTATGTTTATGATTTAAAATATGAATATTATTCAAAGATAACTAATTCTTTCGAGAAGAATCAGGTTTTAAATTTAATCTTGATTTTGGTTGTAGTGGTCTGAAAGTAGTATCGATATTTCTTCTCGGAATATCGTATTTGCTAAGGCCACTAGTATCTGTGCTTGCGCTATAGTTGTCGGGTATAAACGACCCATAATCTCTTTTTTTCTGAGTACGATACAATCCACCAGAGGCACGATATTCTGTTGGATTTTCGGCAATAATCTGCTCGTAAGTAGCAATAGCCGCGTCGTATGCGCCCGTAAATTCTTGACATATAGCCAAGTATAGTTTTGCATCAGGGTATTTTGGATTTATTTTTACGGTGTGGGCAAACTGCGGTAATGCCATACGATAGTTCCTGATTTTGAAGTAGAGCATTCCTGCACTAAAACTTGCCTGAGTAAGGCTAGAGTCTAGCTTAATGGCTTTGGTATAGCTTGCCAAGGCGCTATCTGTTTGATAGGCGCGCTGATATGTTACTCCTTTTTTGAAATAAAGTTCGGCATTTTTGGGATGTTGTTTTATTCCTTCATCGCTATAAAACAAGGCTAAGTCGTATTGACGCAGTGCTGTATAAACTTCCGAAAACTTTAAATAAAGTGGTAAAAATGTTGGTTTTAAATTCAGCGTTTGATGGAAATATTGCAATGCTGTTGTGGTATCTCCTTGTTTTGCTGCAATTTCACCTTTGAAGAAATAGGTTTCACCATGATTTGGCGAAACTTGTAACGACTTGTTTAGGTAAAGTTTAGCCTTGGCAAATTGTCCAATTTGTTGATACAAATCACCAAGCAACGTAAATAACTCAGGTGACTCGACATTAAGAACCTCGGCCTTTGAGGCCGCCTCCAAAGCCTGTTGAGGCTCTTTCAATTCTCTTAATATAAGGGCTTTGGCTTGGTAATAACTCCCATTATTTGCTTTTATATTAATGGCGTCGTTGATATCTTCGAGTGCTTCTTTGGGTCTTTCGTCTTCAAGGTAAAGTTTGGCTCTTTTATAGTATATCTCAGAAGAACTTGAGGAAGAGTTGATTAGGTCGGTCAAAAATTCAATTGCGGCTGCACGACGAGCTTTTTCGGTAACTTCAGGAACGGCAGGAATGGATAGACCTTTTTTGGATTCGCTCCTACAGCTAGCCAATAATAATCCAAATCCACATAAGAATATATAACAGAAAAATAGTCTTTTCATTATTCTCAAAATTACGGCAAAAACAATGCGAATTGTTGCTGTATTAAAAAATATTTAAAAGTTCCAAAAACGAAGAAAAATTATTGCTAAGAATTTGAATAAACAATATATTTGCCCCCGAAAATACCTTAACTAATCACAAAATTGTTGTTATGAAAAAAGTTTACCTTTTAGCACTTTTCTTGTTGCTACTCAAAGCATTAGAGGTTTTTATTTAATCGTTTTACTAAAAAAAGAGCATTTGTCTTAAAAATTGAGCGCCATACTATTTTGTGAGATTTTACTCCAAATATTTCAATTTTTAAACACTCGATAAACGATAATAAACTCCCAATGGAAGTTTCTTCTGGAAAGTATCTTCCAAATAAAGTTCCCCGAATTCATGATTTTTGGAATGCTCGAAGCTACACTTAACTAGATTTTCGACAATAAGAGAAGAAAAACCCATTGAATACATATTCAAAATGAGGAAATAATTTTCTTTATCCAAAATCTGAGCTACAGTTTTGAGCATTTCATTAATCTGTTCTTCTAAAACCCATTTTTCGCCATCAGGGCCACGGCCGTATGCAGGAGGGTCCAGAATGATTCCCTGATAAACATTGCCTCTCTTGGCTTCCCGTTTTACAAATTTCATGGCATCCTCGACTACCCAACGGATATTTTCTAACTGACTAGCTTCCATATTCTCACGTGACCAGCTAATAACCTGCTTAATTGAATCTACGTGCGTAACATCTGCCCCTGCTTGTTTGGCGGCAATTGAGGCGCCTCCCGTATAGGCAAATAAGTTCAGTACTTTGGGGTTTTTGACAGGCATCTTTTTTACTTTCTCAACAATAAAATCCCAATTCATGGCTTGTTCAGGAAAGATACCTACATGTTTGAATGAAGAAAGCGCAAGTTTGAAGTTAAGTTTGAGTTCATTAGTTTGATAGGGCATATACCAACGCTCAACCATCCCTTTTTTCAAAATCCATTCTCCTTTTTCTTGAGAACCTTTATCCTTTTTGAAATAGGCATGTGCCTTACTTTGCCACTCTAGCTCCGAAAGAGATTTATCCCAAGCCGCTTGCGGTTCGGGACGACGTAAAATATAGTCTCCAAATTTCTCTAACTTCTCAAAACCTCCCGAATCCAGCAGCTGGTAGGCTTTCCAGTTTTTCGGCGTTGCAGTTTGTATTATTGTTGTGCTCAATTCTTATATTGATTAAACTTCCTAAAATAAAAAGCGGTATCCTTTTAGAATACCGCCACAAATTTACAAAAAAGACTTGTTAGAATTAGTGCAAATTGAACTATAAGCTCGATACTGTTTTAGATTATTTTTAAAATTTTTACTAATGTATTGATAAACAGGTTTTTAAAACCTGTTGGGCTTGCTAGTCAATTCACAGTGCAATAAGATTTTGTTGTTAGAACGAGACCTTATTCAAATAAAACACATTACGTCTAAGGTTTTCAGTTTCATTATTAATTCGTTGAATACCAGATGCCAAAAAATAATTATCAAACCAATAGTCGATATGGTCAGAAGTTGTTCTTTTTACGACGTCACCTTCCACTTGTGTATCTACTGGCTTTGGTGTAAGTTCATCGAGGGTCAAATCTTTTACGATAGTTTTTGTAAAAATTTGCCCTTTGCTACTGTACGTAAGCGTTATTTGGTCGCCTTTGATAGAAGCTTGAACCTTCTCAACTAGTTTGGGCTCTTTAACATCTTTCAAAGGAATACTGTTATCCCAAAGCAAATTTCCCTTTTCATCAAAGGCTGCTACAATGGCATGGGTGTATATCCATCCATCAAAGCTTTGCGAATTGCTGTAAAATCTATTGCCATATCCCCACGGACTGTAATAGCTACTAAAAGGAGAATACAAACCGTAGTAACCATAACCCCAGCGGTAGGGATTGTAAAAGGAGTTCCACGGACTACCATAGAGGCCCGAACCCCAAGAATTGAACGGACTATAAGGATTATTAAAATTGTTATAACGGTAATCTGCATAAAAGGCTTCGGCCACAAGGATATATTTGTCGCCTTGCTTTACAATATCATGCACCAAGAAACGGTAATCTAATCTTAAATCTTCACCTTTATCCTTTTTGTCCTGTATTTTCCTTTCTTGTCTGAGCCGTTGCTTTTCACTCAAATAGTTGAAGAAGTTTTTAAAGTCTGTGAAACTATAAAACTTTAAATCCGTCATTTCGTTGTCGAGCAGTTTGCTAAAGTAAATTCCTTGCGAAGTAGGCCCCCGTTGCGTGCCAATTGAGTTTTTGTGACCATAAGTGCCAAACATAATTTGAGTACTATCCGAAATCATGTTGAGGCGCCCGTTCATCATAGCAAAATCTTCTTGGGTATCTAATACAATCTGATTGATGGACGTACCTTCTTCGTCAAAAGATTTTACTACTAATTGATAGTTTTTACCTTTGTTACCAACGGCGTAGGTTACATTCACAAAATGGTTGGTTGTATCTAGCTCCATTGACTGTAACTCTGCTTGATTTTTGAGTGCCGAAGGCAACACCTTAGTTTTTCGAGCAGCCAAGTCAGTGTATAAAATAATGGGTTGGTTATTTACAATTCCTCCAATAAAAACTGCCGAATTGAGGGCTTGAAAATCAGAAACTTCCAGCCTATCGACCGACATAATTTGGAATTTTTCGATAAAACCAGGGCCAAGATTTACTTTAATTACTTCAAAAACATTACTTCTATAACGGCTAAATAGTAGATAAACATTTTTGCCATCATAAGAGTGCTTTACATAGTCCAAATTACCATCAATCGTACCATTGATATTCCAAACAGTTTCGAGATTAGTATCAAGTTTAATGAGGTTAAACTGATTTTTGTTGATTTGTGACAAAAGAAGCACTCCTTGTTTTTGCAGAGGGATTGTGAAATATTCCGAAGAAGCAGATGGTAGAGGAATTTCCACGCGCTTTACGCTTTGGGCATACATTGTAATGGTACAAAGTAGCCAACTTAAAATCAACAATATCTTTTTCATATATGTTGTAACGGGTTTTAATTGACAAAAGCTTAAAGATTTGCTTTTATTCATGTGCTAGTCCTACGATGATATCGAACTCCTCGGGTTTTACAGGAGTAACAGATAAGCGAGATTGTTTGATTAAAGCCAAATCTTGTAGTCGTTCGTCATTTTTCATTTGTTTAAGTGTGACGGTTTTAGGTAATTTTTCAACAGGGGATAAATCAACAACCACCCAGCGATTGTCATCGGTTGTAGGGTCGGGATAATGTTCTTTAACCACCTTGGCAATCCCAACTACCTCGAGTCCTTCGTTTGAGTGATAAAAGAGAACCAAATCGCCGAGTTGCATACTTTTCAAATTGTTACGCGCTTGGTAATTTCGAACACCGTCCCACATTCCTACTCCCTGCGCAACAAAATCGTCCCAAGAATATTTGAAAGGCTCAGATTTTACTAACCAATAGTTCATTTGTATTAAGATTTAGTATTTCAACAATGTTACATAATTGAATCGAAAAGGATTCATTTTGATTGATTATTTTCCAAAACTAAGAGAAATCTTGAAATACTTAACGCTTTCTACTTGAATCTTGTTATCAAAATTTGGAAGTATTTGCTATGCTTATAGACACAATTTGTATAGGAAAGGTTGATTTGTGAGGATAAGTTTTTTTTGATTAAACGCTAATTAATTGGATATGAGTAAAAAACAAGGCTCAATCATCCCCGATGATTGAGCCTTGGTACACTAGGCGAGTCAGATAAAAGATATCTTTACTCGTAAAACCTAAAAAATCATAAGTTAAGTTTTATGGGAATTTAGGGTATTTGCTAAAGTCTGGTTTTCTTTTTTCCAAGAAAGCATTTTTACCTTCTTTGGCTTCGTCAGAAAGATAATATAATAAGGTAGCATTTCCTGCCAACTCCTGAATACCAGCTTGTCCGTCCAATTCTGCATTGAATGCAGACTTCAACATTCGTAGTGCCAAAGGACTTTTTTCTAGCATTTTCAAGCACCACTCCACTGTAGTTTCCTCAAGTTTTTCGAGAGGAACTACCTTATTAACAAGACCCATATCTAGTGCTTCTTGTGCGTCGTACTGATCACACAAGAACCAAATTTCTCTAGCTTTTTTCTGACCTACAACTCTAGCCAAATAAGAGGCACCAAAACCACCGTCAAATGAACCAACTTTTGGACCAGTTTGTCCGAAGCGTGCATTTTCAGCCGCAATCGTCAAATCACACACCACATGAAGCACATGACCACCACCAATAGCCCATCCTGCAACCATAGCAACTACTGGCTTAGGGATTGAACGAATTTGCTTTTGCAAATCCAATACATTCAAACGAGGAACTGCATCCGCACCGATGTAACCTCCATGTCCACGAACCGATTGGTCGCCACCGCTACAGAAAGCGCGACCGCCTTCACCCGTCAAAATAACAACACCGATACGCTCATCATCGCGGCAGATGTTCATGGCATCAATCATTTCTTTTACGGTCAATGGCGTAAAGGCATTGTGCACATGAGGGCGATTGATTGAGATTTTAGCGATTCCAGCTTCATGAAATTGAAACAGGATTTCTTGATATTCCTTGATGGTTTCCCACTGAATCATAATTGTATAATTAAATAATGAATTGGCAATGATGCCTTATTGTTCTTTGTCTAATTCTTCGTTGTAAGTAACATCCCAAGTGTGATCTGCCAAAAGTAATACTTTTGCCACATATCTTACATACTTGAATGAGCGTCCCCATTCATGCGGTGCCACAAGCGATAGTAAATCCGTACCATCCTCTTTTTCGTACATGTAGTAGGTTTCGTTGATGATTGGTTCAAAACCCACCGTAGCTGTATAGATTCGTTCAGAAATCTCGCGTCGCTGAGCCAGAGCTTTAGCTTGGCGTGCAAGTGTTTCCATTTGTTCATACAACTGGTTCATCTGTCGGTCGGTTTGTTGGCGCATCGCTGTTACAGAACGACCTTTGGTTTTACCCATATCTTCAGGACGAATCACTGCACTTCCTGCGGTGTGGGCATAGGGTAATAAGCCAGGATTTTCGGCTACTTTATCTTTATTGATGGGATTGATGAATTTATCGTCGGACATAATCTGGATGAAATTGAAACAACTAACTATTATCGCAAATTTACTAAAACAAGAATTTTTATTTACTATGTCTTGAAATTTTAGATAAGTTATCTCTAAAAGATTAATTTGATAGATAATACTTTTTTCTCCCTTTCGTTTATTTTACAAAAATAGGGATATTATCTATTGAGAAGACCAAAACTGATAGATTTTCGAAGAATTCTCTAAAGAATCTAACCATATTGAAGAACAAATTGTTTTTAGATATAAGATTCGTGTAGCACAAAATTATTTGGATTTCGGCTTTCATTTTTGGGTGTTTAGCAAAAAGGAAGACTATGCTGACCAACAAAAATGTTAAGGCTACTGGCTAGTTGCCAAAACCAAAAGCTTAAAGCAGGATGTCTCAAAACATAATAAATAATTTATGAAGCTTACTTTGCTTTTATCTGTAAATACATTTAATTTACATACATGTATAGTCCTTAAATTACAATTATATTATCGTAGATTCTTCCACGTTGCGAGCAATAATTTCTTCAATTTAATCTTATAGAAAGCTCTTTTCTGTCATAAGAGCAATTACCAATGGTGTAAGAGATATTTCTCTTATCTCTCAAATTATTGTCATATTTAAAACTTCTTTAATCTACCATGGAACGTAAAGAATTCATGTCTCTTGTAGGCATCAGTATTGGTGCTGTAATTTTACAAAACTGTTTATCGGGTTGCAGCAGCAAATCCGACCCGAGTCCTTCGGGAGGTACTACAGGTGGAACCACCACCAATCCAACAAGTGCAGGATTTACTGGAAATGCCTCTAGCTCCAAAGGAACTATCGATTTTACGATTGATATTTCTAGTACAGACTATTCCACACTGAAGTCTAACGGTACGGCTGTGGTAGTGGGCGACGTAATTGTGGCAAGAACAAAAGCTGGAAATTTTATTGCTCTTGCTAAAGCTTGTACGCATGAGGGAACAACTATCAATTTTTTGGCAGACCAAGACCGTTTCAAATGCCCAAGTCACGGTTCTGAGTTTTCTACCTCTGGTGCTGTGTTGTCGGCTCCTGCAAGTAGTCCACTAAAGCAATACACAGCAACCTTTGACTCGGCTACTAGTAAAGTTTCAGTGAAGTAAGTAGGAATACGGAATTAGATTTTTTT